>NZ_JBHWYX010000003.1:45683-178351 GCF_042728795.1 Streptomyces sp. NPDC060184 | reverse complement strand
TTGGGGGCGCGGCCCCCGGGGGTGCGGCCCATCGGGCGGGGCGGGGGCGGTGGGTGGGCGGGGCCCCGCGCTTGGGGCGGGGGGGGGAGGGCGTCGGGGGGGGGGGGGCCCCGCCCCCCCACGCCCGCACCGGGCAGCACGGTGTCCGGCAGCGCGCCGTCCGGCAGCGCCCGGTCCGGCGGCGCGCCGTCGGACCGCGCCCCCGCGGGCACCTCGGCGCCCGGCCTTCCGCCTTCCGGCGCACCGCCCGACGCATGCGCGTGCCCGGTGGCCGCGGATTCCCCGGATCGTTCGTACACGGTCATGGTCCCCCTCCAGATCGCTCGGTCCGATGTGTGCCACCACCGTGCACCACCCCACTGACAATCGATCCCCCGCCCAACGTCACCGCAGGTCAGAGCGATTGTCAGTGGGTGGTCCTACCGTCGTTGTCATGCTGCTGCCTGATGAGGGAGAGTCCGCGCGGACCGCCGAACCGGCGGGGCGCGCCCCCGTCGCCCCGGCCGACGCCGAGGCGGCCCGCAGGCGTGCCGAGCGGAGGGCCGCCCGGATCACCGACGGGGCGCGGGAGTTGGAGGAACGCCTCGCCGATCTCCTGCGCACCGGCCTCGCGGTGTCCGGGCAGAGCGGCCAGGACCGCTGGGAGGAGACCGCCGCCCGGATGGTCGACGCCCAGGCCCCGGGACTGGCCGCGCGGGTGCGCGAGTTGGGCACGCTGGCCGCCTCCGGGCCGGGGTGGCCGGCGCGGATGCTGGAGGAGTGCGGGCTGCTCCATCTGCTCGACACCGCCTGGCTGGGCCGGGACCGGCTGCCCGCACCCCTGCTGGCGACGGTCCGCACCCGGGTGGGGCTGCCCTCGGCGCCGGACGGCCCGCCGGTGCGCGACCGCTGGCAGGTGCTCGCCCGGTACGACACCTCGGACGGCAAGCTCGTCACCCGCCGCATCTGGCTGTACGGAGAGGGGTCGGGCCGCACGGCGGTGCTGCTCTCCTACGGCCCGGGGGGCCGCGCCCCGGAGCTGTCCCTCCCGGTGGGCACGGTTCTGGACGCGGAGTTGACGCCGCATCCGGGTGCGGGGCGCCGGGCGGAGCTGGGGGCGGTGTACGGCACTCCGGCTTCCACCCGCACGCCCCCGCCAGGGGCGTCGCCCGCCGACGCCCTCGCCGGATACGGCCGCGCGCTGAGTGAGGACCCCTGGGCGGAGCGGCATCCGGTGGTGCTGGGCGCGGTGATACCCGTCCCCGCCGACGGCCGCTGGCAGCTCGCCGACGAGGAGACCGGGAGCGCCCTGCCGGTGGCGGGGGACCCGCGCTCCCGGCCGGGGCTCTGGCGGCTGGCCGCGCTCTCGGGCGGCGGCCCGGTCACGGTCTTCGGCGAGTTGGGCCCGCGCGGGTTCGCCCCGCTGACGGCCTGGGCCGCCGGTGAGGGCGACGGCGACGGCCCGGGCGGGACGGTCGCCCTGGCCTGACCGGCGAGCGCGCGGCCGGAGGATCCGCCCGGCCCCACTCGACCGCCCGCCCCCGCATCCACATCCGCACCCGCACCCCACACACGCCTGCCGGAGGTGAACCATGACCACCACGAACCAGCCCCAGACCGGGCCCTGTCGCCCGGACCGCGACCACCCGCACGTCCCGGACCGCCCGCACGTCCCGGACCCCGCCGACGCCACACCCCGCCCCACGGAGTGGGACGAGCTGGTCACCCGGGCCCTGCTCGGTACGGACCGCCGCCCGGCGCACTCCCCGGACGGCGGGTTCGGCGGACCGGCCGCGCTGCTGGACGCGGCTGCGGTGCACGCCGTACGCCGCCGGGCAGGACTGCGCCCCGCCACGGCCGTGGCGCTCCCCGGCCGGGCCCCCGACGATCCCCGCCCGCCGCTGCCCCCGGCGGCCCGCCGCAGACTCGCGCAGCTCCTCGCGGACCGGGCGGGCGGCCCGCACGGCGGCAGGCGGGGCACGGCCCCCGATCTGACCGAGCTGATCCCGCAGTGGCTGGCCGCCGCCAACCGCCACGGTTACCGCGCGCCCGCGGCGCTGCTCCCGGCCCTGCTGGACGCGGCGCGGGCACGTACCGACCTGCGTCCGCACGCACTGGCCTTCGCCGGTCCGCGCGGCCGTTGGCTGGCCGCTCTGAACACGGACTGGCGGTTCGCCCTGCGCGACAGCGCTCCGCAGGCCGCCCTCCGGGGCGGACCGGGCGGCTGCGCGGACGCGGAAGCGATACGCGAACTGTGGGAGGAGGGGCTGTTCACGGAGCGGATCGCGCTGCTCAGTGCCGTACGGCTCCGCGATCCGGACGCGGCCCGGGACCTGCTCGCCGGTACCTGGTCCGGCGAGCGCGCGGAGGACCGGCTGATGTTCCTGGACACGCTCCGCGCCAAGCTCTCCGGGGCGGACGAGGACTTCCTGGAGGAGGCGCTCGGCGACCGCAGCCGCAATGTCCGCGCCACCGCCGCCGAGCTCCTCTCCACCCTGCCCGACACCGCGTTGGGCCGGCGGATGGCCGCCCGCGCGGCTTCCTGCGTCAGCCTGGACCGCAGGTCGAGCAGTGCACCGCCGCCCGTCCCCTGCGGCTCCTCCACCGCGTCCGGCGGACCTGCTCCCACGTCCGGCGCGCCTGCCCGCGCAGTCGGCGGGCCGTCCCTGTTCATCGAGGCACCGCACGAGTGCGACGCCGGAATGCAGCGGGACGGGGTGATCCCGGTGCCGCCCGCCGGAAAGGGCGAACGATCGTGGTGGTTCGGCCAGTTGATCGAATCGACTCCGCTCGCCACCTGGCCCGCCCGACTCGGCGGACGCACGGCGCGGGAGCTGGTGACGCTGCCGGTGGCGGACGACTGGGCCGCCGACCTGCACGCCGCCTGGTGCCGTGCCGCCGTGCGGCAGCGGGACGAGGAGTGGGCCCGGGCGCTGCTCGGCGCCCCCACCGCGCCCCCGGCGGACACCACCGGGACCGACTCGCCCGCCGAACGGTCCAAGCTCCTCGCGACCCTGCCCCTGGAGGAACGCGCCGCGTGGGCGGCCGGTTTCATAGCGGCCCACGGCCTGTCCGACGCGTTCCAGCTGCTGGGCGTGTGCACCGTACCCTGGGCCGCGCCACTGGGACGCGCGGTCGTCGACGCGCTCGACATCGCCCGCGAGGCGGGCAGTTACCCGTGGAGCTTCAGCGGAGTCATGGGTCTGGCCGAGCGCTGCCTCGACCCTTCCGAGGCCGACCGGCTGGACGTGCTCACCACCCCGGAGGACGAACGCGAGGACGCCTCACCGGGCGCGGGCGGCTACTGGTCGGAGGCCTTCCAGCGCTTGGTCTCCACCCTCCGGCTGCGGGCCGCCATGGAGACCGAGCTGGCCCCGGCCGGGCCCTGACGTACAGCGGATCATGGCGAGCGGGGCACGGGCGGGCGGCGCCCGGAACGCCCGGAACGCCTGACCACCTGCCCACCCCGGCACCCGGGCACCCCGGCCACCCCGGCACCGCCCCGCCACCGCCGTGCACCCGCCGGTATCAGGCGTCCGCCGGGTGCGGGACGTTCGCGTTGACCCAGTCGACGATCGCGGTGGTGGTCGCCCCCGGGGTGAAGATCGCGGCGACCCCGAGTTCCCTGAGCGGCGCGATGTCCTCCTCCGGGATGATCCCGCCGCCGAAGACCTTGATGTCCTCGGCCTCCCGCTCCCTCAGCAGCTCGATCACCTTGGCGAACAGCGTGTTGTGGGCGCCGGAGAGGATCGACAGACCGATCGCGTCGGCGTCCTCCTGAATGGCGGTGTCCACGATCTGTTCCGGGGTCTGGTGGAGGCCGGTGTAGATGACCTCCATTCCGGCGTCCCGCAGGGCCCGCGCGATGACCTTGGCTCCCCGGTCGTGGCCGTCGAGCCCCGGTTTGGCCACCACCACACGAATCGGACCGGACACACCCATCACTGCCTCCACCTGGTCTCCCGCACCGCCGGTCGCGCCGTCCCGGGCCATGCCCCGGGCCACGCCCGAGCCGCGTTCCGCGCCGTACGCGCCGTAACGCGCTGTTCCCGAGCCGGACGCCCGAGCCGACGCCCGAAACGACGCCCTCGCGATGCCCGCGCCGACGATCCGCGGATGTGAACGAACGTTATCCTCAGCATCCTTCCTCGTCGCGTCCCGTTTCGTGAAGGACGTGAGGGGGGAAATCTCCTTGTGGGACATGTTCGCCATACGCCCGCCCCCTCCATCGAGAGGCGCACACCCGCCACCTGGGGACGGTCGTAAGGGGAGCCGCCAGAGGTCGCCGCACACCCGCGCCGTCAGCCGCACGGCGCGGAGGTGCGGCCCCCCGCGAGCGTCCGGTCCCTCGGCCGTCCGACCGGGACACCGAGGGAGCGGACGGCAGCAGGCCGGAGATTCCGGCCGCCGGGTTCTCCGGACCGGCGCAGCCACCGGAGCGAAGCGACGAAAAAGAACAGACGGCCACCCGGACTCCACCAGGCGGTCCGGGCACCGGAAGAGCGGTCAGACCGGCATCATCTCCCGTCGGCGGCCGACCGGGCCGGGTCGCGACCTCGCCACGGCACCCCCTGAAGGCGCGCGGGACCGAAGCCGTTCGCGCGTGCCGGTGCAGGAGGTCGGCCATGAATCTGTTGCCTTTGCTCACCCTGCTGCCGCGTCTGCCGCGCTTGCTGCGCCTGCCGTCACCGCAGGCCCTGCGCTCCTCGTCCGCGCTGCTCGGGGCCACCGCACTGGATCTGGCGGTCCTCGCCGGACACGTGCTCGCCTACCCGACCGGCCTCACCCCGGAGCGCCGCAGGACCACCCCCAATTCCGGCCAGGAGCTCGACGCGCTGCCCTCGGGTGTGTCCGCGCTGCCCCTGGCCCGGGAGGACGACCGGCCGCCGGTGGTGCTGCTGCACGGGTTCATCGACAACCGCTCCGTCTTCGTACTGCTCCGCCGTTCGCTCGCCCGGCACGGCCGGCGCCATCTGGAGTCGCTCAACTACTCCCCGCTGACCTGCGACATCCGTGCGGCTGCCGAACTGCTCGGGCGGCACGTGGAAGAGATCTGCGAGCGCACCGGCCACCAGCGGGTGGACGTCGTGGGGCACAGCCTGGGCGGTCTGATCGCCCGGTACTACGTACAGTGCCTGGGCGGTGACCACCGGGTCCGTGTCCTGGTCACCCTCGGCACCCCGCACGGCGGCACCGCCGTCGCCCCGCTGGCGAGCGCCCACCCGATCGTGCGGCAGATGCGGGCCGGTTCCGACTTCATCGAGGAGCTGCGCACCCCGGCGCCGGGGTGCCGGACCCACTTCGTCTCGTTCTGGAGCGAGCTGGACCGGGTGATGGTGCCGGTACGCACTGCGTGCATCGACCACCCCGACCTCGACGCGGAGAACGTACGGGTCACGGGCATCGGCCACCTCGCGCTCCCCGTGCACCCGGCCGTCGCCGCCCGCATCCGCCAGGTGCTCGATTTCCCCGGCTCCACCACCACTGCGGGCGGCATCGCGGGCGGCGCCACCGTGGCCTGAGGGAGCAGACGGCGCGGGCGTGGCCCGAGAGGACCGGGCCGCCCACCTCACGTCGGTGGGGCCTCACCGCAGGAGGACGGTGACGCCCCGCTCTTCGAAGATCTCCAGGATCACGTCGAAGAGGGTCGCCTCCCTGTCGCCCGAGGGCACCGGCTGCGTCAGCCGCGCCCGCGCGTCGGCGGAGTTCACCCAGTCGACGGTGAATCCGGGGGCGGCGCCCCAGCGGCCACGCAAGCAGTCGATCAGCGCGTCCAGGTTCCAGCCGAAGTACCCGCCCGGGCCGTTGACGGCCTCCCCGATCGCGCACCAGAAGCTGTTGCGGTCGACGGTGTACCGGCCGTCCAGGGTGACCGTCCGCCCCTCGGGCGCGTCCGGCTTTCCCTGCCGACGCCATGCGTGGGAGCACAACGCCACGGACAGCCAGGCCCATTGCCCGGCGGTGGAGAGCCCCTGCCAGAGGCCCGGGCGGTCCGGTCCACCGGCTCGGACGAGGTCCCACACCGCTTCCGAGCCGGGCACGGCGTCTTCGCACCACAGCTCGACGCTCAGGTCGACCAGCCCGGCACCGTGGGCGGAGGGCCGGGTGTCCGTGACGGTCACGTGGTGGACGAAGTAGCTCCCGATGGCCGCGCCGTCCGGGCCGAGGACGGAGAGCCAGGCATTCCCCGCTCCGGCCCGTCGCCCACCGGTGTGGTCGAGGGCCTTCAGCAGGCCGCCCTCCGGACGGCAGCCGGTGAGAAGCACCCGGCGCTCCCCCGTGTCGGCCTCCCCCGCGTCGCCCCCGTCACCGACCGGCGTGAACAGGCCCTCGGCTCCGTGTGCGCAACCCCAGACGTCGTTCTCGTCCTCGGCGGACCTGAGGGCGTGGCCCTCGCCTCCGCCGCCCTGCACTGTCCCGTCCACCGAATCTCCCCCTTCGCGCCGATCGAACACCGATCCCCCACCGCACCGGCCACCGCGATCACGTTCCGTCACCACGGTCGACGGAAATCAGAACGGATTCCTCGAACGCAACGCCAACAACGGGTCTCCGCTGCGCCGAAAGACGCCCGAATGCCCGGTTCCCCCGAGACCAAACCCTTCCGAAGATTGTGGCCGTCACACACCGCCAGGTACAGTCGCGGCCACTGCTTCCCCGGGGCTCACCCCACTGAACTCCGGACTGGTCCTGCTGCCGAGGCGAGAGAGAAGTTGGTGAACGACCAGCACACCCACGCCGGGTACGCCGGATACGACGCGTCACAGACGGGCAGCTACCCTGCCGGTCCGCTCTACGGGACGTACCCCGGCGAGCACGGCGTCGCTCCCGGTTCCGGATACGACAGCGACTTCACGGCGGTCCCCACGCCCGCCCAGCACGACGCGTATCCCGGTCAGGACACCTCCTACGCCGTCGGCTCCTCCTGGGAGAACGGCCCGCACGAAGGCGCGCACGGCGGCGCGCACACCGGCACGTACGCCGGTTACCCGGCCGACTCCGGGACCGCGCACCACCATCCGTACGACACCACCGGCAGCTGGCATGCCGGCCCGGCCGGTTCGCCCGACCAGACCGGGCAGTGGGACTCCAGCGGCTGGCAGCAGGCCGCGACCCACACCACGACCGGCCAGTGGGCCTTCACCGACACCGGGGCCTTCCCCACCGCCACCTTCGAGTCGTCCCTGTACGAGACGGGGGCCTTCCAGGCGGCCACGGCCACCGGCGCGTACGAGAACCACGGCGGGTACGACGGCTCGGGATATTCCGACTCCCCCGCCGGTTACGGAACCGGCGCCCCGCACTACGAGCCCACCGCACATGGGACCGGCGCCTTCGACACCACGGCCTACGCGACCGGCGCCCTCGACACCACGGCCTACGCGACCGGCGCCTTCGACACCAGCGCCTTCGCGACCGGCGTCCACGACTCCCCCCTCCACGACACCCCCGCCTCCGGTGTCCCCGCCTACGCGGCCACCGCGTTCGCCACCGGCGCGTACGACAGCGGCTCCTACGACGCGACCGCCTGGAACACCGCCCCGGCCCCCGCCGCCACGCCCGGGGCGAGCGCGTACGTCCCGGAACAGATGTCCTACCCGCCCCACGAGCAACACCGGGCGACCCCCGAACACCTGACCCCCGAACAGCCGGCCGTCGAGCACACGGTGCCCGAACAGCACGGGGACTCCCCGGACGAGGCCGATCCGCTCGCCCCGGACGAAGACCCGCACGCGCACCACACCGCGCAGAGCGCCGCGCACGACACCGCGCAGGCCCCCGTCTCCACCCGCGCGTCCGAGGACCCGGACGGCCTGCCGGACACCTGGCCCGACCCGTACACCGCCGCCGTAGGGTCCGAGGGGCGGTCCGAGGGCCGGTCCGCCGCCCGGAACCGGGCCCGCCGCCGTACACCCGCCAAGCGGTCCGCGCTGCTGACGATCGCGGTTCCGTCCGCCTGCGTGATGGGCGTCGCGGGGATCGCGGCGGCTTCGGTCGGAGGGCTCGCGCGCGGCGAGGAGACCAAGGACGACACGACGACGATGGCCGCCGCCGACACGGCCGCCGTGAAGGCGCTCGCGTCCAACACCAAGCTGGACACCCAGCTCGCGGGGGTCGACGCGGCCGGTGCGGACTTCCGGGACCGGGCCAGCCGTACGCAGGAGCGCATCGACCTCAAGGAGCGGCAGGCCGCCGAGAAGAAGAAGCGCGAGGAGGAGGCCGCCCGCAAGGAGGCCGCCCGGCCCAAGTTCCTGCTGCCGGTGGCGCAGCACGGGCTCAGCGCGTACTTCGGTCAGGCCGGGGTCAACTGGATGTCCGTGCACACGGGGATCGACTTCCCGGTGCAGTACGGGACCCCGGTGATGGCCGCGACCGACGGCACCGTACGCACCCAGTGGAACAGCGCCTACGGCAACATGGCGATCGTGACCATGGAGGACGGCACCGAGACCTGGTACTGCCACCTCAGCAGCACCAAGATCCGCTCGGGTCCGGTGAAGGCCGGCGACGTCATCGCGTACTCCGGCAGCTCCGGCAACTCCACCGGCCCGCACCTGCATTTCGAGGTGCGCCCCGGCGGCGGCTCCGCGGTCAATCCGCTGCCCTGGCTGGCGAGCCACGGACTCAACCCGCAGTAGTCCCCGGAGCGTTCACGGAAGGCCGGGCCAAGAAGGCCCGGCCTTCGACGTGTTCGGGCCGACCGACCGCTACAGCTTCTCGACGGGGGCGTACCGCAGCAGCAGCTTCTTGGGCCGCTCGTCGCCGAAGTCGACGGTGGCCTTCGCCTGGTCGCCGAAGCCCTCGACGGCGGTCACCGTGCCCAGGCCGAACTGGTCGTGCGTGACCCGGTCCCCGACCACCAGCGTGACCACCGGCTTCTCGCCGGTGCGCCGGGTCGCGAAGCCGGAGGGGCCGGAGCGGGCGCGGGAGGAGGAGAGGGACGAGGTGATCCCCGAGGTGGGTCCGGCCGAGGCCGCCATCGGCCCCTTCCGCTTCCACTCCAGGTGCTGGTCCGGGATCTCCTCCAGGAACCGCGACGGCGGGTTGTACGAGGGCTGGCCCCAGGCGCTCCGCATGGAGGCGCGGGTGAGGTAGAGGCGTTCGCGGGCGCGGGTGATCCCGACGTACGCGAGGCGGCGCTCCTCCTCCAGCTCCTTGACCTGGCCCAGCGCCCGCATGTGCGGGAAGACGCCGTCCTCCATGCCGGTGAGGAAGACGACGGGGAACTCCAGCCCCTTGGCGGTGTGCAGCGTCATCAGCGTGATGACGCCGGAGCCGTCCTCGTCCTCGTCGGGGATCTGGTCGGAGTCGGCGACCAGGGCCACCTTCTCCAGGAACTCCGCGAGCGTCCCGGACACCCCGGCCGCCTCGGCGTCCGCGTCGGCGCCACCCGCGTCGCCCTCGGCCGGCTCGGCCGCCGCGCGGGCCCGGTCCTGCTCGAACTCCAGGGCTACGGCGGCGAGTTCCTGGAGGTTCTCGATGCGGGTCTCGTCCTGCGGGTCGGTGGACGCCTGGAGTTCGGCGAGGTAGCCGGTGCGTTCCATGACGGCTTCCAGCACGACCGCGGGGCCCGCGCCGGACTCCACGACGGTGCGCAGCTCCTCCATCAGCGTGTTGAACCGCTTCACGGCGTTGGTGGAGCGGGCCGCCATGCCGTACGCCTCGTCGACGCGGCGCAGCGCCTGCCCGAAGGAGATCTTCTCGCGCTGCGACAGGGCGTCGATCATCGCCTCGGCGCGGTCGCCGATGCCGCGCTTGGGCACGTTGAGGATGCGGCGCAGCGGTACGGAGTCCTCGGGGTTGGCGAGCACCCGGAGGTAGGCCAGGATGTCCCGGACCTCCTTGCGCTCGTAGAAGCGGACGCCGCCGACGACCTTGTAGGGCAGGCCGACGCGGATGAAGATCTCTTCAAAGACCCGGGACTGGGCGTTGGTGCGGTAGAAGACCGCGACGTCGCCCGCCTTGGCGTCGCCCGCGTCGGTGAGCCGGTCGATCTCGTCGGCGACGAACTGCGCCTCGTCGTGCTCGGTGTCGGCGACGTACCCGGCGATGCGGGTGCCGGTACCGGCGTTGGTCCAGAGGTTCTTGGGGCGGCGGCTCTCGTTGCGCTCGATGACGGCGTTGGCGGCCGAGAGGATCGTCTGCGTGGAGCGGTAGTTCTGCTCCAGCAGGATCGTGGTGGCGTCCGGGTAGTCCTCCTCGAACTGGAGGATGTTGCGGATCGTCGCACCCCGGAAGGCGTAGATCGACTGGTCCGCGTCACCGACGACGCAGAGCTCGCCGGGTGCGTCCTGCTCGCCCGCCGGTCCGACCAGCTCGCGCACGAGGGTGTACTGGGCGTGGTTGGTGTCCTGGTACTCGTCGACCAGGACGTGCCGGAAGCGGCGGCGGTAGTGCTCGGCGACGTCGGGGAACGCCTGGAGCAGGTGGACCGTCGTCATGATGATGTCGTCGAAGTCGAGGGCGTTGGCCTCGCGCAGCCGTGCCTGGTAGAGCGCGTACGCCTGGACGAGGGTCTTCTCGAAGCCGTCGGCGGCCTGCCCGGCGAAGGTCTCCTCGTCGATGAGCTCGTTCTTGAGGTTGGAGACCTTGGCGGTGAAGGACTTCGGCGGGTAGCGCTTGGGGTCGAGGTCCAGGTCGCGGCAGACCAGGGCCATCAGCCGCTTGGAGTCGGCCGCGTCGTAGATCGAGAACGACGAGGTGAAGCCGAGCCGCTTCGACTCGCGGCGCAGGATGCGGACGCACGCGCTGTGGAAGGTCATGACCCACATGGCGTTGGCGCGGGGGCCGACGAGCTGCTCGACCCGCTCCTTCATCTCTCCGGCGGCCTTGTTGGTGAAGGTGATCGCCAGGATCTGCCCGGGGTGCACGCCGCGCTCGGCGAGCAGGTGGGCGATGCGGTGGGTGAGCACCCGGGTCTTGCCGGAGCCGGCGCCCGCGACGATGAGCAGCGGGGATCCGGCGTGCACGACGGCGGCGCGCTGCTCGGTGTTGAGTCCGTCGAGCAGCGCGGCGGAGTCGAGGACCGGGCGCGGGGCGCCGTCGCGGTAGTACCCGTCCCTGGGCGGCGGGGGCGCGTCGAAGAGCCCTTCGAAGAGGCCCTCGGGCTCCTCCTCGGGCGCGTGGTCCTCGGGGGGCGGCGGGGGCCCCTCGTCCACGGGCTGGAGGCCGGTCAGGAAACTGTCGTCAAAGAGGCTGCTCATCGCTAGTCGAGTTTAGGGTGTCCGGCCGACAGTCCGGGCGGGCTTCGCCGGAGCCGGCGGACGCCCGTCACCGGGTGTCAAGGGCCGTACGCGGCGCGCGAAGGAATCCCCGGGGCGGGCGCGGTACGGACGCCGTACGGCCGACGCGTCACGGCCCCGGGGCGCACCTCTGCGACCAAGGTCACGAAAATGTATCGGGCATATCGCTCATCGCCCTTCCCAGCCGTCCCGCCGCTTGGCTACCGTGCTCAGCCGGACGACCCGTCCCCCGCGGCAGGCCGGACGCCCCGTGCCGCGCCCGGCCGTCCCCGTCGGGCGGGCGGCGACGTGGGCCCGGCCCCGCGGCAGGCGGCCCACGGAAGGAGATGCCGTCGTGGCATCGCATCGCAAACCCCGCACCCCGGTGCGCGTCTCGTCGCAGGCCGTCGGCTTCACCACGGTGGCGCTCGCCACCGCGACCCTGCTCTCCACGCAGAGCGCGACGGCCGCCCCCTCGGCGCCCAAGCCGAGCATCGAGGACGTACGGAAGAAGGTCGACGACCTCTACCGCGAGGCGGGCTCCGCGACGCAGGAGTACAACCGCGCGAAGGACGCCACGGCCGAGCAGCAGGACCAGGTGGACGCCCTGCTGCGGGAGGCGGCCGAGCGGGCGGACAAGGTCAACGCGGCCCGTCGCGCGCTGGGAAGCTACGCGGCGGCCCAGTACCGCAGCGGCGGACTGGCCTCCACCATGACGTTCTTCCTGGCGGACGACCCGCAGTCGTACTTCGACCAGGACCATCTGATGGAGCGGCGCACCAGCCAGCAGGAGAAGGCGGTCGCCGCCTTCCGTACGGAACAGCTGGCCGCCGCCGAGAAGCGCACCGAGGCGACCGAGAGCCTGCAGGCGCTGACCGAGTCGCAGGCGGATCTGCGCACCAGCAAGCAGACGGTGCAGAACAAGCTGTCCGAGGCGCGCACCCTGCTGTCGAAGCTGACCGCCGAGGAGAAGGCGCGCCTGGCGGAGCTGGAACGGAAGAAGGAAGCCGAGGCGAAGAAGAAGGCGGAGCAGCTCGCCGCCCAGCAGGCCGCCGCCGCGAAGGAGGCGGCCGAGAAGGAGGCCGCCGAGCAGGCCGCCGCGGGCTCGGACACGTCGGCCTCCGGCAGCACCGGCGGCGGCACCGCCACCGGCTCGACCACGTCCGCGTCCACCAAGGGCGCGCAGGCGCTGGCGTTCGCCGAGTCCCAGATCGGCAAGCCGTACGTGTGGGGAGCCACCGGCCCCGCGTCGTACGACTGCTCCGGCCTGACCCAGGCGGCCTGGCGGGAGGCGGGCGTCGACCTGCCGCGCACCACGTGGGACCAGGTCGACGTGGGGACGAGGGTCGCGACGGCGGACCTCCAGCCGGGGGACCTGATCTTCTTCTACGACGACATCAGCCACGTGGGCATCTACAAGGGCGACGGGATGATGGTCCACGCCCCGAAGCCGGGCGCGTACGTCCGCGAGGAGTCGATCTACTACATGCCGATCTACGGCAGCGTCCGCCCGGCCTGACCGGCGGGCGTCTTCCGCCCCGCCGCACCGTCCGGCCCGCGCCTACGGGGCGCCGGGCCGGAGCGGTGGCTACGAGCACCCACGGAAAACGCGGACGGGCCGTACGACGCCGCCTTTCTGCCGCGCTGCCGGATCGACCTCGAAGCGGCGGAGGTGCCGGTCACCGAGCCGGGCGTGTGATCATGCCCGGCCCCCTAAAGCGTGTTGCAGAAGCCTGCGGGGCTGGATCAGGTCGCCCGCCCCGGCCGGATCAGGTCCAGAGCGTGGCGATGAAGATGTTGGCGACGGTCAGGCCGCCCACGGCGGCGAAGGCGCCCTTGGACACCTTCTCCTCGTCGCGCTTGAGATAGATGAGGGCCAGGATCACGACGAGGATCAGCAGCTTGATGCCGATCTTGACGTTGTTGACCGGGTTGTCGTCGGCCTGGTGGAAGCCGACGAGGGCGACGCCGGTGACGAGCATGGTGAGCGCGCCGTGCAGCATCGCGGGGACGAACCGGGCGGTGCCGGCACCCATCGCCTTCATCTGCGTCAGGAAGCCGCCCAGCAGGGAGGCGATACCGATGATGTGCAGGGCGACGAAGACATGGATGAGTACAGACATGTCGGCAGCCTAACGACGGCCGCGGCACCCCCCTTCGGTCAGGTGGGGCTTACCCGTGCCCACCCGGGCGCGGCGCACCCTTTCCCGAAGCTGCCCGAAAGTGACCGGATCACCCGCCGTCGCCCCGGTCGCACTCCGAAGACGAAACGTCACAGGAGGTCAATTTCGATCATGACGCCTTCTGGGCCCGCCCCGGGGTTAGCGTCCCTCCCAGGTGATCGGCCCGCCTTGCCACCCCCTGACGGGTGGCACCGGTCACCTGGCCGAACGATCCCGGTGGTGCCCGCCCTCCCCCATGAGGCGCGCGCCGCCGGGGTCCGCCGGGCCCGCCGGTACCCCGGGCGGGCAGCCGACAGGAAGGATGCAGCCCTCGTGGCCGCGCACCGGAAAGCAGCTCACCGCAAGCCCAAGCAGCGCCTGTTCACCGGCTCTGCTGCCCGCTCAGCCGCCGCCCTGGCACTCGCCGGGGCGGCCACCGCGACCGCCGCGACCGGTTCCGCCCAGGCGGAGCCCCCGCTCACCGCGGCCCAGGTCAAGACCAAGGTGGACCAGCTCTACCGGGACGCCGAGGTCGCCACCGAGCAGTACAACGGGGCCAAGGAGAAGGCCGCCGACGCCGCCCGTTCCGTGGACGCGCTGCGCGACGAGGCCGCCCGCCGCACCGGCCTCCTCAACGAGTCCCGGCACGCCCTGGGTTCGCTCGCCACCGCCCAGTACCGCTCGGGAGGACTGGACCCCGCGCTCCAGCTGCTGCTCACCTCCGACCCCGACGAGTACCTGGAGCGCGCCTCCTACGTGGAGAAGGCGGGCGACATCCAGGCCGGGACCATCAGCGGCATCCGGCGCCAGGTCATCGGGATCGACCAGGTCCGGGCCCGCGCCGAGGACGAGTCGGCGGTGCTCGCCGCCCGCGAGAGCGAACTCGCGCGGCACAAGAAGAAGATCACCACCAGCCTCACCGACGCCCGGCGGCTGCTGCACACCCTCACCGCCGCCGAACGCGCCCGCTACGAGGCCGAGAACGGTACCGGCGGTACGAGCAACACCGGCAGCACCGACGGCACGACCGGAACCGGCACCGGCGCCCCCTCGGGGGTCCCCACCGCGCCGAACTCCCGCGCCGCCGCGGCCGTCGCCTTCGCGTACGGGGCGCTCGGCAAGCCGTACGTCTGGGGGGCGACCGGCCCGTCCGCGTACGACTGCTCCGGCCTCACCCAGGCCGCCTGGCGGGCGGCGGGCGTCTCACTGCCGCGCACCACCTACACCCAGATCAACGCCGGGCAGCGGGTCTCCCGCGCCCAGCTCGCCCCCGGTGACCTGGTGTTCTTCTACTCCGGGATCAGCCATGTCGGCCTCTACGTCGGCGACGGCAAGATGATCCACGCACCGCACCCGGGCGCGCCGATCCGGATCGCCCCGATCGACGAGATGCCGTTCGCGGGGGCGACCCGGGTGGCGTGACGGGCCACCGGCCACGACGCCCGCCGCCGTGACGGGCCCGACCGGACCGTTGACCCGACCGGACCGTGACGGGCCCGGCCGGACCGTGACGGCCGTCAGACCAGGCGGCGCGCCGTCGCCCAGCGGGTCAGCTCGTGGCGGTTGGAGAGCTGGAGCTTGCGGAGCACCGCGGAGACGTGCGACTCCACCGTCTTCACCGAGATGAAGAGCTGCTTCGCGATCTCCTTGTACGCGTAGCCCCGGGCGATCAGCCGCAGCACCTCGCGCTCGCGCTGGGTGAGCCGGTCCAGGTCCTCGTCGACCGGCGGGGCGTCCGTGGAGGCGAAGGCGTCGAGCACGAAACCGGCCAGGCGGGGCGAGAAGACCGCGTCGCCCTCCTGGACCCGGAAGACGGAGCCGACCAGGTCGTCGCCGGTGATCGTCTTGGTGACGTAGCCGCGGGCGCCGCCCCGGATGACCCCGATGACGTCCTCGGCCGCGTCCGAGACGGAGAGCGCGAGGAAGCGGACCGGGTTCTCGGCGGCCGACATCAGCGGGGCGCAGCGGCGCAGCACCTCGACGCCGCCGCCGCCGGGGAGGTGGACGTCGAGGAGGACGACCTCGGGGCGGGTCGCCGTGATGACGGTGACGGCCTGGTCGACGTCGGCGGCCTCGCCGACGACCTCGACCCCGGTCTCCTCGGTGCGGCCGATCTCGGCCTGGACGCCGGTGCGGAACATCCGGTGGTCGTCGACGAGGACGACCCGTACCCGGCGCTCCGGTCCCTGGGTCGTCGCTTCGGTGTTCTCGGTCATTCGCCCGCCCTCTCCATCTCCAGCTCGACTTCCGTGCCGCCGCCGGGCACCGACCGGAGCCGGGCCGTACCGCCGTTGCGCCGCATCCGGCCGACGATCGATTCTCGTACGCCCATGCGGTCCTCGGGGACCGCGTCCAGGTCGAACCCGGGCCCCCGGTCGCGTACGGAGATGAAGACCGTCCGGCCCTCGACCTCCGCGTAGACCTGGACCGCGCCGCCCTCGCCACCGTACTTGGCGGCGTTCACCATCGCCTCGCGCGCGGCCTGGAGCTGGGCGGTGATCTTCTCGTCCAGCGGGCAGTCGCCGACCACGACGACCTCCAGGGGGACGCCGTGCTTGTCCTCGACCTCGGCGGCGGCGCGCTTCACGGCCTCGGCGAGGGTGGCGGGCTCGTCGTCGGCGTCCTTGCCGGTGCCGCCGGGGTCGTACAGCCAGTTCCGCAGTTCGCGTTCCTGGGCGCGGGCCAGTCTGCGGACCTCTCCGGCGTCCTCGGCGTTGCGCTGGATCAGGGTGAGGGTGTGCAGGACCGAGTCGTGGACGTGGGCGGCGACCTCGGCGCGCTCCTGGGCGCGGATGCGCATCAGGCGTTCCTCGGAGAGGTCCTGGGTCATGCGGACGAGGTAGGGGCCGGCGAGCAGTGCGATGCCGGTGAGCACCGCGATGGCGGCGGTGAGGACGTTCCCGAGCTGGGCGGCCGAGCCGCGCACCACCAGGAACGCGGCGAGCCCGAGGCCGACGAGCGCGACCCCGGCGAGACCGCGGGCCAGGTGCAGCATGCTCCGGCGGCGGCCCACCTCCATCCACTGGGCGCGGCGGGCGTTGTCGGCCTGACGCCAGACCAGCACGGACCCGGCCCCGATGAGGAGGATGGGCCAGATGTAGCGGTCGGCGCCGCCGCCCATGTTCACGTTGGCGAGGAAGATCAGGGCGCCGACGAACAGCCCGACGAGCGCGAAGACCTGTCCCCGGTCGGGCTTGCGGAGCCGCCGGCTGCCGTCCGGGGCGGTGAGGAAGAGGGAGCGCGGGGCCTCGACGCCGCCGACCCCGAGGGGCACCACGATCCAGAACACCGCGTACAGCAACGCGCCGAGGCCGTCCGCCAGGAAGAGGCCGAGGAAGACGAGCCGCACCCAGGCGACCGGCAGCCCGAGATGTCCGGCGAGGCCGCGTGCGACGCCGCCCAGCATGCGCCCCTCGGCGCTGCGGTACAGCTTGCGCGCCGGTGGCTCCTCCGGGTCGGTGGCCGGAGCACCGGCGGCTCGGGTCGTGGCGGTTGGCATGGTCCGATCGTCACACGTCCGGGTGGGCCGGGGCATCAGGGACGGCCCCTACTCCCATATCAGGGAACGACCAGGGTCGCCGTGGGTCCCGCGGGGGCCCCGGGGCCGTCACCATGGAGCCATGACCGCTTCCCCGTCCGCCGCACCGCCCGGCGAGGCGCCCCCCGGCGCACCGAAACCGCAGCTGAGGCGGAGCCCCCGGCAGAAGGTGGTGGCGGGGGTGTGCGGCGGCCTCGGCCGGTACTTCGACGTCGACCCGGTCATCTTCCGGGTGGTCCTCGGGGTGCTCGCCGTCGCGGGCGGCATCGGGCTGATCCTCTACGGCTTCGCGTGGCTGCTGGTTCCGGTGGAGGGCGAGGAGGAGAACGAGTTCCGCGGGCTGCTCTCCGGCCGGGTGGAGGGGCCGCCGCTGGTGGCGCTGCTCTTCGCGCTGGTGGGCTGCGGGCTCTTCCTCTCGATGATCAACAACGGCGGGGTCCTGGCCTTCGCCGCGATGCTGGTGCTGGCCGTCGCCGGGTTCGCGGTGTGGACGCGGCACGGCCGGCCCGCCGGCACGGACGAGGAGCCGGACCGGGCGGCCGGGGACTCCGTACCGCCCGCTTCGCGCGCCACTCCCCCGCCGCCGCCCTCCGGACGGGGCTCGGTGCCGCCGGAGGTCCAGGCGCCCCCGTCACCGGCCGGGCCCTCGTGGTGGCGGGACCCGATCGTCAAGGACGGCACGACGGGTCCGGTGGGCGAGGGCTATCTGTGGGGCCCCGCGGACGCGGTTCCCGGCGGGCCGGGCGGTTCGCACCGGGCGGACGCGGCGGGCGGGGCGCGCAGGGTGCGCTGGGTGGCCGGAAGGCAGCGGACGGACGTGCCGCCGAGCGCCGACGGGCTGCCGCCGGTCGCCACCGATCCGCGGGAGAAGACGCACGGGCCGCACTCGATCGGGGGCCTGGTGCGGTTCCTGGCGATCGTCGCGGGGGTGGCCGCCGCCTGGCCCGGCTGGGGCACGCACCCGCTCGGCGAGAGCCTCCAGATCGGGACGGTGGCGGCGCTCGCGGTCCTCGGGCTGGGGCTGCTGGTCGCCTCGTTCTTCGGCCGGACCGGCTTCGGCACGCTGGTGTTCGCGCTGCTCGTCACGGGGGTGCTCGCGGCGTCGACCGTGCTGCCGAGGGACATCGGGACGACGTGGGCGCGGGCCGAGTGGCGTCCCGTCACCGCCGCCCAGCTGCGGCCCTCCTACGACATCGGGGCCGGTACCGCCCGGCTCGACCTGTCCGGGCTGCCGGTCCCGCCGGGGGCCGCCCTCTCCACCCGGGTGGAGGCGGGGGCCGGGCGCGTGGTGGTGGTCGTCCCGCAGGACGCGACGGTCCGGGTGCGGGCGGAGGTCGGGCTCGGCGACGTGACCCTGCCCGGCGACCCGGCCGGTCAGGACGTCGACATCGCCCCGGACCGGCGGACCACCCGCACGCTGGCGCCCCCGGAGGGCGCGGACCCGGCCGGCACGATCGAGCTGCGCCTGGAAGTCGGACTCGGACAGGTGGAGGTCACCCGTGCTGCTTCATGAGTTCCGGCCGGGCCGCGCGCTGGCCGGCCTGACCCTGCTGGCCCTGTCGGCCGGGTACGCGGCCGACTGGGCCGGGGCCTGGCAGGCACCGTGGGTGTTCTTCGTCGCGGTGCTGGGCGGCGGGCTCTTCCTCGCCGCCGTGGCCGCCTGGATCGCCTACAGGCTCCGGCGGCGGCGCGGCGGCAGGAGCGTGCCCAGTGAGAAGGGCCCCGATCCGGCGAGCAGCAGCGGCAGCCAGGCCATGAGGTAGACGAGGTCGTTGCCGTAGTAGTACGGGGTCGCCTGCCAGCTCACGGTGAGCCAGAGGCTCAGCGAGATCAGCGCGCCGCCGAGCGCGGCGAGGCGGCCCCAGAGCCCGAACAGGGTGCCGATGCCGACGGCGAGTTCGCCGAGCGCGATGGCGTACCCGAAGCCGACCGGGCTGTGCAGCGCCAGGTCGACGAGCCAGGGGGCCCCGGCGGAGTCGCGGACCCCGCGCATCTGGTCGCCGATCGAACCGGCCCCGCTCGACGACAGGAACGCGCTGTCCGTCAGCTTGTCGAGCCCCGCGTAGATGAAGGTGACACCGAGGAAGACCCGCAGCGGCAGCAGCGCGTACGTGCGCGCCTGCTCCCTCAGCCCCCTCGGTTCGCCGGGAACGCGTCCGTAACCGTTGCTTCCGTGCCCCTGCATGAACTGCCCCACCTTTCCGTTGCCCCGTCAACAGACCTTACGTAAGAACATGCGTACGTGGGAGCGCGCGGGTGCGCGGAGCCGCGACGGGCCCGCACGGGCGTACGCCGGAGCGGCCTGTCACGGCCCTGCACCTCTTCCGTCCCGGCGGGCGATACGGGTGGCGGCGCAGGCGGATCCTCGCGGACGATGCCCGCATGACGGATACGCCCAACTCTCCCGGTCTCGCGGCCCGTTCCGAGAACCCCGACGCCCACGCGGACACGGACCTCCGCGGGGACACGAACGCACCCGAGGGAACGGACCGCCCGGCCCGCCGCACGCTCGTCACCCTTCTCGTGGTGACCGCCGTGCTCCTGCTCCCCCTGCTCCTCGGCTTCTGGTACACCGCCGAAGAGGCGATCCGGAACAAGAGCATCAGCGACTGGCAGGGCAACCACGAGACGAAGCTCGCGCTGCAGCGCACCGCACTGGTGCTCTTCGGGGTACCGGTCCTCTGCGCCGCGTGCGGGTGGATCGTCGCCGCGCTCCGCGACCGGCCCGCCGCCGTCCCCGTCGCGCGCGCCCTGCTGACCGGTGCCGTGCTTCTCTGGCTGATCCTCGCCGGTTCCGTCTACACGACGTTCATGGCGGCGCCGGAGTTCTGAGCCGTACCGGTGGAGTGGTCCCGTCCTCGAAGGAGTCCAGGGAGAGGTCGATGGGCCGCCGGCCGGGATCCAGCGGCTCGTCGGCCGTCGGCGGCTTCACGTACGTGCGGAGGCGTTCATCCGCCACGCCGAGCCGCTGGTAGTGCATCAACTGGTCTCCGTGGCCCGAAGACCTGACGGCGCTCTACTGGTGGCGCCCCACCTTCTGGCGGCTCGGTGAACCGCCGTCGGAGCACCCCGGCACCCCGGGCCTCCGACCGCTCGGGCCTCCGGCCGCCCCGGGCGTCAGTCCGTCACGTCGATCCGGCAGCTGTTGGTCTCCACCCCGGCGGCGGTCACCACCTGGACGTCCACCGAGCCGGGTTCGACCTCCACCGGGACGGGCACGGTGAGGACGGTGTCGGTCGGGTTGGCGAAGCCGCCGGGGACCGGGATCAGCGGGACGTGGACGTGGACCGTCCCTATCCGCACGACGAGCCGGGCCAGCCCGGCCGGGCCGCCCGCGCCGGGCGGTACGAATCCGGCGCCCCGGATCTCGATGTCGTCGCCGGTACGGATCGGGGCGTCCAGGTCACCGGCCTCCCGGGCCCGGACGACCGACAGGACCACCGGCCGGCCGCCCTCCGCGTACTTCCCCGCGAAGTAGGTCGCCGCCGAGACCGCCACCAGCAGCGCGAGCCCCCACGGCAGGTCCGGGAGCTGCTCGGGGCGGCGGGCGAGGCGGACCGCCGCGAAGAGCACCGCGACGCCGCTCACCAGCACGTACTGCACGTCCGTGAAGCTGCCGCGGCCGGAGTCGTCGGTCAGCAGGTCCGCGGCGCGCGGCCGGTCGGCCCGGATCTTCTGGAGCCGCTGCGCCAGGACCCGTACGGAGACGACCCGGCGGACCACGACGGCGACGGCGCAGACCAGCGCCAGCACCGTCAGCACCCCCGCCGAACGCATCAGGTCCAGCCCCTCGATGAGCGCGTCGCGCTGCTCGTGGTCGGAGGCCCCGGCGAGCTGGAGGGAGAGCACCAGGACGGCGAAGACGGCGAGCAGCACCCAGGCGGCGGCGACGGTCCGCGAGGTGGAGAGGCGGTTGTCCTCGCCGATGAGCGGGGCGAGGAGCCCGCCGCGCGCCCGGTGGTAGGAGGCGCCGGCGGCCAGCAGCGCGGCGGTGACGAGCCCGGCGATCAGCCCGGCGGTACGGGCGGTGGACCAGCCCGGCCCGATCGCGGTGGCGGTCTCGCCGAGGACGAGGGCGACGAGCGCGACCGCGATGACGGCGAGGGTGCGCAGCCGTACCTCGTGGAGCCAGGCGTCACCGGCTTCGCGGCTGCGGTCGGCGACCGCGCGGGCCGCGCCGGTCAGCTCGTCGGAGACCCACTGCCGGGAGGCGGAGGGCGACTGCGCCACGCCGGGGGGCAGCCCCTTCCCGGCGGCGAACTCGTCCCGTTTGGCGAGGAAGGCCGCGACCGCGCGCCGGTGTCCTTCGCGTGCTCCGTGCGGGCAGTCGCCGCACGTACAGCCCCCGCCGTGCGCCCTGCTTGCCCTCGCCTCGTCCAACGCCACGACCCGTGCCGCCCTTTCCCTCCCCGGTGGAACCAACTGGCCCACGATGTCCATGAATTGTGCCGTACCGGACGCCTTCGGGCCGCATCGGGCAGGTCCGGGCGACGGCGCCCGCGCCGAGGAGGTCCGGACACGGCGATGCCGCCGCTCCCACGGGGGAAGCGGCGGCATCGTCAGGGGGCTTCGGGGAGGACTACTCCCACTCGATCGTCCCCGGCGGCTTGCTCGTCACGTCGAGGACGACGCGGTTGACGTCGGCGACCTCGTTGGTGATGCGGGTGGAGATCTTCGCCAGCGTCTCGTACGGCAGGCGCGACCAGTCGGCCGTCATGGCGTCCTCGGAGGACACCGGGCGCAGCACGATCGGGTGACCGTAGGTGCGGCCGTCGCCCTGGACGCCGACCGAGCGGACGTCGGCGAGGAGGACCACCGGGCACTGCCAGATCTCGCGGTCGAGACCGGCCGCCGTCAGCTCCTCGCGGGCGATGGCGTCGGCCTCGCGCAGCAGGTCGAGGCGCTCCTTGGTGACCTCACCGACGATGCGGATGCCCAGGCCGGGGCCGGGGAACGGCTGGCGCTGGACGATCTCCTCCGGCAGGCCGAGCTCCTGGCCGACCATCCGGACCTCGTCCTTGAACAGCTGGCGCAGCGGCTCGACGAGCTCGAACTCGATGTCGTCGGGGAGGCCGCCGACGTTGTGGTGCGACTTGATGTTGGCGGTGCCGGTGCCGCCGCCGGACTCGACGACGTCCGGGTAGAGGGTGCCCTGCACGAGGAAGGCGACCTGCTCGCCGTCGGCCGCGCCCTCGGCGATGATCTCGGCCTGGGCCTGCTCGAAGACGCGGATGAACTCGCGGCCGATGATCTTCCGCTTCTGCTCCGGGTCGGAGACTCCGGCGAGCGCGTCGAGGAAGCGCTTCTCGGCGTCGACGACCTTCAGCTGGACGCCGGTGGCGGCCACGAAGTCCTTCTCGACCTGCTCGGTCTCGCCCTTGCGCATCAGGCCGTGGTCGACGTAGACGCAGGTCAGCTGGGAGCCGATGGCCTTCTGCACGAGGGCCGCGGCGACCGCGGAGTCCACGCCGCCGGAGAGGCCGCAGATGGCGCGCTTGGTGCCGACCTGCTCGCGGATGAGCGCGACCTGCTCCTCGACGACGTTGGTGGTCGTCCAGGTCGGCTCGATGCCCGCGCCGCGGTAGAGGAAGTGCTCCAGGATCTGCTGCCCGTGGGTCGAGTGCATGACCTCGGGGTGGTACTGGACGCCGTAGAGCTTCTTCTCGTCGTTCTCGAAGGCGGCGACCGGGACGACGTCGGTGGACGCGGTCACGGTGAAGCCCTCGGGGGCGGCGGAGCAGGCGTCGCCGTGCGACATCCAGACGGACTGCTCGTCGGGGGTGCCCTCGAAGAGGGTGGAGCCCGACTTGGTGACGGTGAGCGGGGTACGGCCGTACTCGCGGGCACCGTTGTCGTCGACGGTGCCGCCGAGCGTGGTGGCCATCAGCTGGAAGCCGTAGCACATGCCGAAGACCGGGACCCCGGCCTCGAACAGCGAGCGGTCGAGGGAGGGCGCGCCTTCCGCGTACACCGAGGACGGGCCGCCGGACAGGATGATCGCGCGCGGGTTCTTCGCCAGCATCTCGGCCACCGGCATGGTGGACGGGACGATCTCGCTGTAGACCCGGGCCTCACGGACGCGGCGGGCGATGAGCTGGGCGTACTGCGCGCCGAAGTCGACGACGAGAACCACGTCGGTGGTCATGTCGGGGGCGGCGGGGGGTGCTGCTGGCACGAGGCGGCCTTCCGGCGGTGAGGGGTGTCGGTCCTTCAATGTTACCGGCCGCGGCGAAGCGGCCTTCCGCTCCGCGTTCCCGCGGCCGTTCCACGATCCGGACCCCCGTCGGGTGCCGGGCCGGAGTGGGTCCATACTGGCTGCCATGCGTCAGTACACGACCTCCGTCTTTACCTATGGCATCCGGCCCGCCGGGTGTCATGGTCGTGCTGCTTGAGCAACTGACGAGCGACCTTCCAGACGCCCCGGGCCGACAGGCCCGGGGCGTCTTGGCGTTCGGGGCCGTCGGGCCGGGGCCCGTGACCCGATCGGGAGTTGGACCATGAGCATCATCACGAACACCACCGCGCACACGGCCGCCACCAAAACCGCGCGGCCCTCGAAGACCGCCACCGAGGCGACCGGTGCGCACACCGAGGAGGCCGCCGCGCTGATCGGCGGCGCCCGGGAGCGGATCGACGCGCTGGACGACCGGATCATCGGCCTGGTCCAGGAGCGGATGGCGGTGTCGGCGGTCATCCAGGAGGCGAGGATCACGTCCGGGGGCCGCCGGGTGAACCTCGCCCGCGAGATGGAGGTGCTCAGCCACTTCCGGGACGCTCTCGGGAAGCCCGGCACCCCGCTCGCGATGACTCTGCTGGAGCTCTGTCGCGGTCAGGTGTGAGCCCGGCGCACCCGGGCGTACGGGCGGTGGGCGGGACGTACGGGGCGTACGGCGGCGCACCTCTGCGCGCAGGGCTGTACGGCCGCACCCCCGTTCGGCCCCGGTCTCACCCGTACGGAGCGTGACCGGCCCGGACCGGCCTTCGTTGTTCGGGGTGTCCGCGCCGGCCAGGGGCGGCACCGGCAGGAGAAAGCGCGTGGCTCCGCCTGGACGTGTGACGTATCTCAGGTGCGTCGTGGGACCGCGTCCCGGCGTATGTGACCGGTCCGCAGGGGACAGCAGCCCGGTCACCCGTGTGGGGGCCGGCTCCGGGGACGCCCGGGGCCGGCCCCCACTGGGTTGTGTGCGGGGGTGGCCCCGGCCGTCGGTTCTTCCGCGGGGACGGCAGCCCCGTACTTCGGCGGCGGGGGCCCGGTGTGCGCGGCCGGCGGGCCCTCACGCCTCCGGCGGCAGCTTCGGCGGTACGGCCGGGATGCCAAGGAACGGCAGCTTCAGCGCGCCGAACGCCTCCTGGGGCACCGCCGGGGCGGCCGGCTTCACCGGTGACAGCCGCTGGTACGCCTCGCCCGGGGCCGGTCGCGGGTCGGGCTCGCCCTTGTTGGGCCAGAACGCCATGGCGCGCTCGGCCTGCGCGGTGATCGTCAGCGACGGGTTGACGCCGAGGTTGGCGGAGACCGCCGAGCCGTCGACGACCGAGATGCCGGGGTGGCCGTGGAGCCGGTGGTAGGGGTCGATGACGCCCTCCGCCGCGCTCGCCCCGATCGGGCAGCCGCCGAGGAAGTGCGCGGTGAGCGGGGTGCCCATCAGCTCGCCGATGTTGGAACCGGCGAAGCCGTTGATCTCCTCGGCGAGCAGCGAGGCGCTCCGCGTCGCCTCGGCGATCTGCGTCGGGTTCGGGGCACCGTGGCCCTGCCGGGCGGTGAG
The DNA here is from genome assembly GCF_042728795.1 of Streptomyces sp. NPDC060184. Lineage (NCBI taxonomy): Bacteria > Bacillati > Actinomycetota > Actinomycetes > Kitasatosporales > Streptomycetaceae > Streptomyces > Streptomyces sp. NPDC060184. The sequence continues at coordinate 153,687 of NZ_JBHWYX010000003.1, read as the reverse complement.
CAGGCCCTTGCCGATGCCGCTGGGCTTGCGGTAGGCGGTCAGCGAGTTGTCGAGCGACTGCATGACGAGCCCGATGATGGTCCGCTCGGACCACTTCCGGTTGGAGAGCGAGCGGGCCGCGACGGTGGGGTGCCTGACCACGCTGGTCAGCCAGGCGAGCACCCGCCGCTTCGCGTACGGCACCTGGAGGATGGTGAGGCCGCCCATGGCGTTGGAGCCCTTGCCGTAGCGGACCGGTTCGATGTGGGTGTCGGCGTCCGGGTGGATCGAGGAGGTGATGGCGACGCCCTTGGTGAAGTCGGGCTTCGTGCCGTGCTTGCGGAGGTAGCGGCGGTCGCTGGTCTGCGCGCCGACCAGCCCCTCGGAGTTGGTGCGGGTCAGCTCGCCGAGCCGGTCCGAGAGCCGCGGCAGCCGCCCCTCGTCCTTCATCCGGTGCAGCAGGGTCTGGGTTCCGTACGTGCCCGCCGCGACGATCACGTGGCGGGCCCGGAGCGTGCGGGGCGCGGCCTTGCGGCGGCGGTCGGTGGGGACGGTCTCGACCCGGTGGCCGCCCGCCGGGTCCTCGGTGACGGCGAGCACGGTGGTCATGGGGTGGATGACGGCGCCGGCCTTCTCGGCGAGGTGGAGGTAGTTCTCGGTGAGGGTGTTCTTCGCCCCGTGGCGGCAGCCGGTCATGCACTCGCCGCACTCGGTGCAGGCCTTGCGGGCGGGCCCCGCGCCGCCGAAGTACGGGTCGGCGACCGTGCCGCCGGGCTCCGCCTTCGCCGTGCCGTCGGCGTCCCGGCCGTCGCCGAAGAACACCCCGACGGGTGCCAGGTGGAAGGTGTCGCCGACGCCCATCGCCTCGGCGGTCGCCTTGAGGTGCACGTCGGAGGGGGTGGTGGTCGGGTTGAGCCGGACCCCGAGCATCCGGGTGGCCTGGTCGTAGTAGGGCCGCAGCTCGTCCTGCCAGTCGGTGATGGCGGCCCACTGGCGGTCCTCGAAGAACGCGGCGGGCGGGACGTACAGCGTGTTCGCGTAGTTCAGTGAGCCGCCGCCGACCCCGGCTCCGGCCAGCACCATGACCTTGCCGAGCAGGTGCACCCGCTGGATGCCGTAGAGGCCGAGCGCGGGGGCCCAGAGGTAGTTCTTCAGGTCCCAGGAGTTCTTGGGCAGCGTCCCCGGGGTGAAGCGGCGGCCCGCCTCCAGGACGCCGACCCGGTAACCCTTCTCGGTCAGCCGGAGCGCGGAGACCGCACCGCCGAACCCCGAGCCGACGACGAGGACGTCGTAGTCGAAGGCGGCACCGGAAGCAGTCGCGGAAGCCGCACCGACGGCGGTCCCGGAAGCCGTGCCGGAAGCCGTGCCGGAAGCGGTCCCGGAAGCGACGTCGGAGGCGGCACCGGACGCGGCGCCGGAGGCGTTGTCGGCCTGGTTGCGGGCAGGGCTGTCCTCGGGCATGGCTCTCCTCGTCGCGAACCTCGGGTGGGACCTTCTGATCTGCCGGTGCTGCGGACCGTGCCGGACGGGTCAGCGCAGCCGGAACGCCTTCATCGCCTTGAGGCTGCGGCTCATGAACGCCGCGTACTTCTCGTCGTCCATCCCGAAGGAGGGGGCGAGCGGGATCAGCCGCTGCTGGGCGACGGTCTGCGCCTCGGTGTACTTGAGGATGCCCTCGGAGCCGTGCCGGCGGCCGAGCCCGGAGTCCTTCATGCCGCCCATCGGGGACCGCACGCTGCCGTAGGCGGAGGCGTACCCCTCGTTGATGTTGACGGTGCCGGTGCGCAGCCGGGCGGCGACCCGGTGGCCGCGGCGGGCGTCCGTGGTCCAGACGCTCGCGTTGAGGCCGTACGGGGTGGCGTTGGCGAGGGCGATCGCCTCGTCCTCGTCGGTGAAGCGGTAGACCGCGACGACCGGGCCGAAGGTCTCCTGGGTGCAGACCTCCATGGGCGCCTCGACGCCTTCGAGGATGGTCGGCTCGTAGAAGAGCGGGCCGATGTCGGGGCGGGCGGTGCCGCCCGCGACGAGTGTCGCGCCCTTCGCGACGGCCTCGTCGACGTGCCGGACGACGGCCTCCAGCTGGCGTTCCCCGGCGAGCGAGCCCATGTCGGCGCCGTACGCGAGGGAGCCGCCGAGCCGCATCCCCTTGGTGCGGGCGGCGAAACGGGCCACGAAGTCGTCGGCGACGGACTCGTGGACGTAGAGCCGCTCGATGGAGATGCAGAGCTGGCCGGCGGAGGAGAAGCAGGCCCGGACGGCTCCGGCGGCGGCCTTCTCCACGTCGGCGTCGGCGAGCACCAGCATGGCGTTCTTGCCGCCGAGCTCCAGCGAGACGCCGACGAGCCGGGCCGCCGCGCCCTGGGCGACCTCGCGGCCGGTGCGGGTGGAGCCGGTGAAGGAGACGTAGTCCGCGCGCTGGACGACCTCGGGGCCGACGACCGGGCCCTCGCCGAGGACGACCTGGAAGACCTCGGCGGGAAGTCCGGCCTCGATCAGCAGGTCACGGGCCCAGAGCGCGGTGAGCGCGGTCTCGGTGTCGGGCTTCATCACGACGGCGTTGCCGGCGACGAAGGCGGGCAGCGCGTCGCCGACGGAGAGTTCCAGCGGGTAGTTCCACGGGGCGATCTGGCCGACGACCCCGCGCGGCTGGCGCAGCTCGGTGACCTTGGTGAGGGTCGGTACGACTCCGGTGTGCCGCTTCGGGCGCAGGTACGCGGGGGCCTTGCGCCCGTAGTGGCGGGAGGCGATGGCGACCGCCAGCACCTCCTCGTGGGCGTGCAGCCGGGCCTTGCCGGTCTCCAGCTGGATGAGGTCGAGGACCTCGGCCTGGCGCTGGAGGACGAGGTCGTGGAAGCGGAGCAGCACGGCGGCCCGGGCGCGTACGGGGGTGGCGGCCCAGGCGGGCTGGGCGGCGCGGGCCCGCTCGAAGGCGGTCGCCACGTCCTCGGGGGTGGATTCCGGCAGGTCGGCCAGCTTCTCGCCGGTGAGGGGGGTGTGGTTGGCGGTGCGTCCGGAGCCGACGACCCCGCGGACCAGCCGGGCGACGAGGTCGGGGGTGACCACGTCGGCCGCCGTGCGTACGCCCGCGGGGGCCGCCGCCACCGGGTTGGTGCCCGGGGCGGCCGTCGCCGCCCGCGCGTCGGGGGCCTGCGGGTCCGCCGCCTCGGGGGTTGCCGCCGCGGCGTCCGGTGCCTGGGGGTCCGCTGCCGTCGAGTCCGCTGCCTGCGAGTCCGTCATGAGGGCGAGAGTAAGTCCACGGGGCGACTTTGGGTACCCGCGGGTAACACCCTTTTCACACTCCCCACACTCAGCCAGTGATCACTGGCGACATAACCGCTGATCAGGGCGGTTCCCGTGCCGGTCGGGGCTGTTCCCGGTGCGGCAGCGGGACTTTCGTGACACCCCGCAGGGCTCCGCCCCGCACCGGGCCGGGTTCACTCCGTCCGGGCGGGTGGGCGCCAGCTCCGGAGCATGGCGTCGAACAGCTCGCGGGTGTTCTCCCAGTCGTCCACCGGGGCGGTCAGATAGAGCGCGTACTCCGGGCCGCCGGTGCCGGCGAAGTACATCTGGTCGATTCCGCGCCGCTCCCCCGGATGGTCCTTCGTCTCCGTCCAGGTGAACTCCCAGAGCGAGCCGGAGTGGTCGCGGAAGGTGTTCTCCTCCAGCGAGATGCGCGAGTAGCCCGGGAGCCGCTCCATGAGGTTCTCCTCCATGGACTGCATGTGGGCGTACGCGGTGTCGAAGTCGGGCGCGTCGTCGACGCTGATACGGAGCCGGTGCCCGCCCTCGTCCGGGGTGTAGTCGATCTGGGTGCCCTCCGTCCGGCGCTCCCACCCCTCCGGTACGGCGAGGCTGAAGCCGGCCGGGTCCTCCACCCGCTTCCAGCCGGCCGGTATCGAGGAGTCGGCCGACCCGGCGGTCGGCGAGGCGGCGGAGTCGGCGGGTCCGGTGGTGGCGCCCGCCTCCGAGGCGCCGCCCGCGCCACCGGCCGAGGGCTCCGAGGTGGCGGTGGGCCGCTGCGCGGTGGCCGTGGGCGAGGGGCGCCCGCCCTCGTCGTCCGAGCCGCCGCCCGCGTAGTGCATCGCGCCCAGTCCGGCCCCGGTGCCGAGCACCGCCGCGACCACCACGGCCACCACGGTGTTGCGCCGCCGGGACCCGGACTTCGCCCCCGGAGGCGTGGGCGTCGCGGCGGTGGTGCGGCCGGGCGGTGTTCCGTACGGGAACCCGACCGGAGGGGTGGGGGCGCCGTACCCGGACACGGCGGAACCCTGCCCGGCCCGGGTGCCGTACCCCGGCGGGGCGGAAGCCGGTCCGGGCGTCGTGGCCGCCGTCCGGGCGACGGTCGGCCCGGTGGGCCCGGTCGTACCCGCCCGGTCCCCCGGCGCCTCCTGCCCGTACGGCGGAGCGGCCTGCTCGCTCCGGGTCTCGCCCGCGTAGTGGCGCGTGTCCACGTGCACCTGCGCGGTGCGCGGTTCGCGGCCGGTCAGCACGGAGCGCAGCATCCGCTCGGTCTCGGCCGCCGAGGGCCGGCCCGCCGGGTCCTTGCACAGCAGGGCGGCGATCACCGGGCCGAGGGTGCCGGCCGCCGGGGGGATCGACGGTTCGTCCGTGACGACCGCCTGCATGGTCGCGATGGGCGAGGAACGCCGGAACGGCGAACGGCCGTCGATCGCCGCGTAGAGCGTGGCGCCGAGCGACCAGAGGTCGGACGCGGGGCCGGGGTCCTGGCCCTGCACCCGCTCGGGCGCCAAGTAGTCGATGGAGCCGATGAGTTCACCGGTCCGGGTGATGGTCGAGTCGCCCTCGATGGCGGCGATGCCGAAATCGGTGAGGAGGATCTGTCCGTCGCGGGCGAGCAGCACGTTGCCCGGCTTGACGTCCCGGTGCAGCACCCCTGCCGCGTGCGCGGCCCGCAGCGCGCCGAGGACGCCGAGCCCGATGCGGGCCGCCTCGTGCGGGGTGACCTCGCCGTTCTCCTTCGCGGAGTCGGCGAGCGACGGACCGTCGACGTACTGCATGACGATCCACGGGCGGTCGTCGTGGTCGAGCACGTCATGGACGGTGACGACACCGGGGTGGCTGATACGGGCCGCCGCCCGCGCCTCCTTGCGGGTACGGGCGTGCAGCACGACCCGGTCCGCCTCCGCGACGTACAGTCCGGCGGTCAGCTCCTTGACGGCGACCGTGCGGTGGAGCACCTCGTCCTCGGCCCGCCACACCTTGCCCATGCCGCCCCGGCCCAGCACGTCCACCAGCCGGTACCGGCCCGCGAGGACCAGTCCGGGCGCCGTTCCGGCGGCCTTTTCGGTGCGCCTGCCGCTGTTCGATGAGTGATCCACGTGTCGTCCCCGCCCCGTTGCTCGGGTGCCAGATTACGGAGGGGCCCGGAGACGGGGAACCTCGCACCACCCATGAGACCGCACTGTGATGACCCCGGACGGCGACGTACCGGAACATTCCGGACCGTCAGGACGTCACCTTGTACGAGGAGATGACCTGCTGGTAGATGCTGGAGACCTGGTCGCGCTCGTTGACCGGGCCGATGACCTGGATGATGTGGTAGCGGCCGTCGACGACCATCGCGAGGTTGCGGACGTACACCTCACGGCCGTTGACGTCCTGCCAGGTGTACTGCCCTTCGGCCATGGACTGCCGGCCGACGTCGACCCGGCGCAGCCCGGTCGCGGTGGACCAGGAGGAGTCGCGGAACGGCTGCAGCTCGGGCTCCTTGTCGCGCTGGTAGGCCAGCGGATCGGAGCCGTTGGCCTGCACAGTGTCCCGGCCCGGCACGATCAGCAGGCTGAACCCGTCGCTGCCGTAACGGATCTGACGGTCCGCGTTGGCGGGGCTGCGCTGCCAGCCCTTCAACACGCCCACCTCGAACCCTTCCGGGTCCGTACGGAGCGTGTACCCCGGCGGGAGCGCCACGGCGGACCGGCTCGTCTGCGGGTCCTGCGTCCCGGGCTCCGTCGAGGGCTTGCCGGAGGCGGACGGGGAGGGCTTCTCGGCGGGCGGCTCGGAACCGGCGGGTGCGGCGGAGCCGGAGGCCGCCGGGGTGGTGGCCGCGCCCGTACGCGTACCGGCGTCTTTCTTCGGCATGAACATCAGGGCGTAGACCACCGCGCCGGCCAGCGCCAGCAGGACGAGCAGCAGAAGCAGCCGGCCGAGGCGGCGCGGCGGCCGGCCGCCGTTGTCCCGCAGCACTTTGGGCTCGCGCGGGCCCCGGGGCGGCCTGCGCTCCTGCGTGGCCCGGGGCTCGTACGCGTACGGCTGCGCGGGCTCCTGGTACTCCCGCTCGTCGGCCTCCGGGTAGGGGCGCAGCCCCAGGGCCTCAAGGCCCACGGTCTCCTGGCCGTCCCGGCCGGCCGGGACGCCTCCGGTGCCCTGGCGGTGCCGGCCCTGCGTGGCGGAGCGGAACCGGCGGCGTCTGCGGACGAGCTCGCCCTTGCGGCGGACGATGGGCAGCTTGGTGGCGTCGTCGGCGGGGAGCGGCACGACGTCCGTACCGGCCTCCGGCTCCGGGGCGGACCGGATCAGCGAGCGCAGCCAGCCGCGCAGCTCCTCGAAGTCGGGCCGCTCGGCGGGGTCCTGGCGCAGCAGGGACTCCACGACGGGCCGCAGCGGACCGCACTCCTCCGCGAAGGCGGGCGGCTCCCCGCACACCATCTGGACGAGCTCGGCGGCGTTCTCCTCCGGGTAGGGGGCGTGCCCCTGGACCGCGCGGTAGAGCAGCGCGCCCAGCGCCCAGAGGTCGGTGGCGGGGCCGATGGGCGGGGCGAGCTGCCAGTTCTCGTGGACCGGCCCGGCCTGTTCGGGCGCCCACCGCTCGGTGACGGCCCCGACGACGGCGATACGGGCCTGCCGGGCGCGTTCGGCGGCGAGCGGCGTGGCGGGGCCCCGGTAGGCGGGCCCCTGGTCGCCGGAGGCCACGACGGCGTCCCAGCCGGCGCCGGGCACCCGGTCGACGGCCGCGCCGGAACGGGCGGCGGGCAGCATCTCCCGGCGGGAGTCGGCCCGCAGGGCCTCGGCGCCGGAGCCCCCGGCGGGCACGGGGCGGCCGGAGTGGCCGTCCTCCCAGGAACCGGCGAGGTGGACGCGGCGGCCGGGCGCGGCCGGACCCGGGTCCTCCGGGTCGTCGTCCTCCTCGTCGTCCTCCTCGTCGTAGAGGTCGGGGTAGAGATCGGCGGAGGAGCGGCCCCAGCCGCTGGGCAGCGGCGGCAGCGCCCCGGCCGCGGGACGCGGCGGCGGCAGCAGCCCCGGCCCGTCCGAGGCCTCGGACGGGCGCTGTTCCTCCGCCCGGCGCTGTTCTCCGGCGAGGCGCTGTTCGTCCGCGCGCTGTTCCGCCTCGGCCCGGCGCTGCTCCTCCGCGAGGCGCTGCTGCTCGGCGCGCTGCTGCTCCTCGGTGACGCGGGCGGAGGCCGCGAGGGCGCCCGCGCGGTAGGCGGCTATCGCTCCGGCCCGGGCGGCCCGCAGCTGGGCGGCGCTCGCCGCGCCGGGGTCGGCGGGCGGCGGGACCGCGCCCGGGGGCGCCTCCTGGACCGGCGGGCGGTGCTGAGGGACGGCGGGGAGGGCAGGGGCCGCCGGAGCGGCCGGGAGCGGCGCCGGAAGGGCGTCCCGGTCGGAGTGCCCGGAGTACGGCTCCCGGTCCGCGTACGGGTCCCGGGGCTCGCCCCACGGGGTGTGCGGCGGGGCGGGGACGGGGGGCAGGGCCGGGGGGAGCGCGGCGGGCAGCTCGGGGGCGTACCCGGTGTGCCGCTCGTCGTAGCCGTCGCCGTCGTAGCCGTCGCTGTCGTCGTCGGGCCCGCTCCCGTGCTCGTACGCGTGCTCCTGCTCGTACTCCTGCGCGGGGTCGCTCTCCGGCTCGTGGAGCCGGGGCGGGGCGTCCGGTTCGTCCAGGTCGGGGCGGGGCACGGTGACGTACCCGCAGAGCGCCTCCTCGGCGGCGCCCGCCGCGAGGCCGGTCAGCATGACCCGGCCGTCGTCGCAGACCAGCACGGTGCGCACGGTGATGTTGCGGTGGGTCCAGCCGTGCGCGTGCAGCACCCGCAGGGCGGTGAGCACGTCGGAGCCGATCTCGGCGGCGCGGTAGGGGTTGAGGGGACGCTCGGCCAGGAGCGCGGCGAGCGGGCGGGCGGGGACCAGTTCGCTGACGATCCAGAGCGAGCCCGCCTCGGCGAACACGTCGAAGACCTGGTCGAGACGCGGGTGGTCCGGGACCTGGGCGGCGGCCTGCGCGGCCTCTATCGCCCGGCGCACCGCCGGGTCCGAGGAGCGGCGGACCGCCCGGCCGGTGGTCCGGCGCACGGGCGACGGCCGGCCGTCGCCGTCGAGCACCTCGGCGTCGACGACTTCGGGGAGCGGCACCTGCCGGACCAGGACCTCCTGGCCGCTGTAGGTGTCGAAGGCGCGCGTCTCGACCAGCTCGTAGGCGTCGGACGGCGGCAGCGGAAGGCGGTAGCGGTCGGCAAGCACCCGACCCGCGTAGTCGTCCACGACGCCTCCCCAGAGCGCACGGTCCCCCGGTCACGAGATCCGGACGGGCCGTCACATCACGGACTTTGCCGTACATATGACGCGCCATCACGGCTGCGAACGGTTCTCGGCCTCTTACGATACGTGGCGGGACGCGGCGGCGTGTCCGGGTCGCGCCAACCCGGGCGGACCGGACCGGCGGGAGCGACGGGGCGACCGCCCCTGAGGGCGGTCACCGGTCACCGTCGGCCCTTCGCCGGTCCGCCGGTTCTCCTCCGGTTCTCCGCCGGGCCTTCGTCAATCCCCCGCCGGCTCCTCGTCAGTCCTTCGTCAGTCCTTCGGCGCGAAGGTGGCGAACGCCGTCTCCCGCAGGGTGCGGCACTCGTCCTCGTTCCACTGCGCGGCCTGGCAGCTCACCATGATCGAGTAGCCGTGGGTCGAGTCGGCACGGAAGCCCCGGTTGAGGACGTGCACCCGCTCGCCGTTCTGGGTGCGCTCGAACTCCCAGTCCGCGACGGTCGGGTAGCCGTTGTACTCGACCTTCCTGATACCGATGTGCTTGTAGCCGTTGCTCGCGGCGCTCACCCCCGCGACCGCCGCCGACCAGGCCGCGGCGGCGTCCTTGCCGGGCGAGCTGTTGTAGTCGACCTGGACGCGCGGGAAGCTGCCCTTCGACGCGTTGTAGATGCCGCCCGAGTTGGACCCGGCGATGGCGGTGCGCCCGTAGGTGTCGGGCATCGCCATGGTGAAGTGGAAGCGGCTGTCGTTGACCGTCTTGTACCCGGCCGGCAGCGCGCCGCCGCCCTTGTCGTCCTTGCCGCCCTTGTCGTCGTCGCCGTCCTTGCCGGACGAGGAGGCGGACGGGGTGCCGGAGGCGGACGGGGTGCCGGCCGCGGACGGAGCCGCGGAGTCGCCGGACGTGCCCTGCCCGTCGGTGCGGTCGTCGCCCTTGCCGGAGGCGTCGGCCCCACCGGTGGACCCGGCCGCGGTTCCCTGCGTGGCGGTGCCCTTGCCGTCCTGGTCGTCCCCGCCGCCGAGGCTGAGCGCGAGCACGGTGCCGACGACGGCCAGCACCACGACGCCCGCGATGATCGCGAGGGTCCGGCGCGGCACCACGTCGGTGAGCGAGGCGCGGGTGGACGCGCCGGGCGTGCGCGGCGGCACTCCGCCGGAGGCCGAGGCCGTGCCCGGGGCGCCGGCCTTCCCGGCCTTCCCGGTGAGTGCGGCGGGACGGGCAGGGGTGGAACCGGCGGCGGACCCTCCGGCGGGCGGGCCGGCCGGGGTCGCGGCGGACGTGCTCGCGGCACCGGCCGCACCCGCCGCCCCGGCCGCCGCGGCGGCCTTGGAGTTCCGCACGGAGCGCAGGGCGCCGCGCAGCCGGTCCCGGGTTCCCTCGCCGGTCCCGGAGGAGACGGGCGTCCGCGCGTCGGCACCGGGCCCGGTCCCGCCGTCCGAGGGGGCCGGGCCCACCCCGGTGGGTACGGCCATCACCTGGGTGGCGTCGGCGGGCGGCTTCTCCGGGGCGTTGACGATCGCGGTGAGCAGGGCGCGCGCACCGGCGTCGTCGAGCCGCTGCTCGGGGTCGCGGGTGAGCAGGCCGTAGATGACGTCCTTCAGCGGGCCCGCGTTCTTCGGCGGGTCGAGCGGTTCGGTCATGACGGCCGTCAGCGTCGCGATGGCCGAGCCCTTGTCGTACGGGGGGCTGCCCTCCACGCTCGCGTAGAGCAGGCCGCCGAGCGACCAGAGGTCGGCGGGCGGTCCGGGCTTGTGGCCGCGGGCGCGCTCCGGCGAGATGTACGAGGGGGCGCCGACCAGCATGCCGGTGGAGGTCACCGACGGGTCGCCCTCGACCTGGGCGATGCCGAAATCGGTGAGGACGACCCGGCCTTCCTGGGATATCAGCACGTTGGACGGCTTCACGTCCCGGTGCAGGATGCCCTCGCGGTGCGCGGAGCGCAGCACGTCGAGGATGGCGAGGCCGACCTCGGCCGCCCGCCGGGGCGTCAGCGTGCCGTCCTCGCGGATCACTTCGGCGAGGGACTTGCCCTCGACGAGCTCCATGACGATCCACGGCCGGTCGTCCTCGTCGACCACGTCGAACACGGTGACGGCGCTGGTGTTGCGGATGCGCGCGATCGCCTTGGCCTCACGCAGGGTGCGCGTGATCAGCCGGCGCTTCTCGTCGTCGTCGATGGCCGAGGGGAACCGGAGTTCCTTCACCGCCACCGTACGGCCCAGGGTCTCGTCCTCGGCGCGCCAGACCGTACCCATACCGCCCCGGCCGAGCACCTTCCCGAGCCGGTACCGTCCCGCGAGAAGACGCCCCTCGGTGTCCCGTTGGGGCCCGTTTGCCTGCTCCGCCTCCGACATGCGTCCCCTCTGCGATCAACCCGCCCTGGCAGAGCGTCCATTGTCCCTCACCCCGGGACCGGTTCTGGTGCCGGGTCCGCGGTCGGCCCCGGCGGGGCCGGGGAAAGGGCTTGCCGGGCGCGGGGCGCGACTTCCCGGCCCCGGTGCCGGGCGCCCCCGCCGTGTACGAGCGGGTGCCCCCCGCGCGTCCTCCCATGCCCCGGGCGGCCCGGCGGGTGGCCGTCGCCGCCCGCCGCGCGGCGGCGCGACGCCCCGTCAGTTCGGCACGCCGGAACGGACCGCCGGGCCGGACCGCCCGGACCGGACCGGATCGCCCGGACCGTCAGATCGGCACGATGTCCGGTGCGCCGAGCCGGGCGGCGTCGGCCGTGAGGTCGTCGGGCTGGCGCTGCGACTCCCGTTCGGCCTGGACCCGCTTCTCGTAGTGCTCCACCTCGCGGTCGACCCGGTCGGCGTCCCAGCCCAGCACCGGGGCCATCAGCTCCGCGCAGACGCGGGCGCTGAGAGTACCCCGGTCGAAGGTCTCGATGGAGATGCGGGTCCGCCGGGTGAGGACGTCGTCGAGGTGGCGGGCGCCCTCGTGCGAGGCGGCGTAGACGATCTCGGCGCCCAGGTAGTCGTCGGCGGCGGGCAGCGGCTCGCCCAGCGCGGGGTTCTGTGCGATCAGCGCGAGGAGTTCCTCGGCGAGGGAGCCGTACCGGTTGAGCAGGTGCTCCACGCGGACGACGTGCAGTCCGTTGGCGGCGGCGATGCGGGCGCGGGCGTTCCACAGGGCGCGGTACCCCTCGGCGCCGAGCAGCGGTACGTCCTCCGTGACGCAGTCGGCGACCCGCTGGTCGAGCCCGTGCACGGCCTCGTCCACGGCGTCCTTCGCCATCACCCGGTACGTCGTGTACTTGCCGCCCGCGACCACGACGAGGCCGGGCACCGGGTGGGCCACCGTGTGCTCGCGGGAGAGCTTGCTGGTCGCGTCCGACTCGCCGGCCAGCAGCGGGCGCAGCCCGGCGTAGACGCCCTCGACGTCGTCCCTGGTCAGTGGGGTGGCGAGCACGGTGTTGACGTGTTCGAGGAGGTAGTCGATGTCGGCGCTGGAGGCGGCCGGGTGGGCCTTGTCGAGGCTCCAGTCGGTGTCCGTGGTGCCGACGATCCAGTGGCGGCCCCACGGGATGACGAAGAGGACGGACTTCTCGGTCCGCAGGATCAGCCCGGTCGAGGAGTGGATGCGGTCCTTGGGCACGACGAGGTGGATGCCCTTGGAGGCGCGGACGTGGAACTGTCCGCGTTCGGCGATCAGCGCCTGGGTGTCGTCGGTCCACACGCCCGTCGCGTTCACCACCTGCCGGGCCCTGACCTCGTACCGGCCGCCGGTCTCGACGTCCTCGACCAGGGCGCCGACGACGCGCTCGCCCTCCCGGAGGAATCCGGAGACCCGCGCGCGGTTCGCCGCGTGCGCGCCGTAGCTCACGGCGGTGCGCACCAGGGTGGCGACGAAACGGGCGTCGTCCATCTGGGCGTCGTAGTACTGGAGCGCTCCGACCAGGGCGTCCTTGCGGAGCGCGGGGGCCACGCGCAGGGCCCGGCGGCGGGAGAGGTGGCGGTGGACGGGGAGTCCCCGGCCGTGCCCGGAGGAGAGGGACATCGCGTCGTAGAGGGCGACGCCGGAGCCCGCGTACAGCCGCTCCCACCCCTTGTGCTGCAAGGGGTAGAGGAACGGCACCGGCTTCACCAGGTGCGGGGCGAGGCGTTCCAGCAGCAGGCCGCGCTCCTTGAGCGCCTCGCGGACCAGGGCGAAGTCGAGCATCTCCAGGTAGCGCAGACCGCCGTGGATGAGCTTGCTGGACCGGCTGGAGGTGCCGGAGGCCCAGTCGCGCGCCTCCACGAGTCCGGTGGAGAGCCCTCTGGTGGCGGCGTCCAGCGCCGTCCCGGCGCCGACCACGCCCGCCCCGACGACCAGTACGTCCAGTTCGCGTTCGGCCATCGCGGCGAGCGCCTCGGATCGCTCGGTGGGTCCCAGTGTCGATGTCCTCAACTCTGCCTCCCGGTGGATCGGTGCGGGCGGGCGCCCGGGCGAGGTGTCCGGGTTCCGTCCGGCCGGAGCGGCCGTGCCCACGTTCCCGATTCTGTCCGCGCACGGCGACTTCAGCCACCGCCTGTGGACAAAGCTCCCGGCCGCCACGGATGACAGCGATCATTCCGTGCGACATAAATGCGACATACAGGTCATATTTACGCCTAGTCTGACATCGCGCGGTCCACAGCAGTTGCGCTTTCGGTCCTCATGGTTATGGGAAGGACGGCCCTCGCATGCCCGCAGACCTCGCGGTCATCGGCCTCGGTCACCTCGGCCTGCCCCTCGCGCAGGCAGCGGTCGCCGCCGGTATCGACACCATCGGCTACGACACCGATCCGCGCCCCTACGCGGATCTGGGCGCCGGGCGCACCCCGGTCGAGGGCACCCTCACGGCGTCCGAGGTCCGCAGGATGCTCTCCCGGGGCTTCCGCCCCACCACCAACGCCACCGAGCTCGGCCGGGTGCGCACCGCGGTGATCTGCTCCCCCACCCCCCTGGGGCCCGACCGCACCGTCGACCTCACCGCCCTCGGCGACGCAGCCCGGGCCCTGGCCGCCCGGCTCCGTCCGCACACCACGGTGCTGCTGGAATCACCCGTACCCCCCGGCACCACCGAGAACTTCCTGCGCGGGCTCCTCGAAGAGGGGTCGGGGCTGCGCGCGGGCCGCGACTTCCACCTCGCCTGCTCCCCCGGCCGCCTGGACCCCGGCAACCGGACCCACACCTACGCCAACACCCCCAAGGTCATCGGCGGCCTCACCCCCGCCTGCACCGAGTCCGCCGCCGCGTTCTACGGCCGGCTCACGGACAAGGTGGTACGCGCCCGGGGCCCGCGCGAGGCCGAGATGACGAAGGTGCTGGAGACCAACTTCCGGCACGTGAACATCGCCCTCGTCAACGAGATGGCGGTGCTCTGCCACGAGCTCGGCGTGGACCTCTGGGACGTCATCCGGTGCGCCGAGACCAAGCCCTTCGGCTTCCAGCCGTTCCGCCCCGGCCCCGGGGTCGGCGGCCACGGCGTCGCCCTGGACCCGGGCAGCGCCCCGTACGCCGGCCACGCGCCCGGCCCTCCGCTGCGCCTGGTCTCCATGGCGCAGGAGATCAACGACCGGATGCCGAGCTATGTGATCCGGCGCAGCGCCACCCTGCTGAACGAGCACGGCAAGTCGGTGCGCGGCGCCCGCATCCTCCTCCTCGGCGTCACCTACAAGCCGGACAGCGCCGACCAGGAGGCGGCCCCGGCCCGCGAGATCGCGAGCCGGCTGATGGACCTGGGAGCCCAGATCGGCTACCACGACCCGCACGTCCAGGACTGGCGCGTCCGCGACGTCCCGGTCCCCCGCGCCGACTCGCTCTACGAGGCGGCAGCCGCCGCCGACCTGACACTGCTGCTCCAGCACCACCGCACGTACGACCTCCAGGGCCTCGCGGTGAAGGCGCAGCTGCTGCTCGACACCCGGGGGGCCACTCCGGCGGGGGCCGCGCACCGGCTGTGACGGTCAGGACGGTGTGCGGGGGAACGGGCCGGGAATCCCGGTGGGCACTGTCACAGGCGGCTGCTAGCCTGCGGCGTCACCTTCGCACAACCGTGCGTATCCGTCGCACCGTCGTGCGCGCATCCGTCCCAGGGGGGATTTCCACCATGAGCCAGCCCGTGCCGCCGCCCAGCCGGCCCCAGCAGCCCGAGGACGGCCGGCCCGTCGAGGGCAACCCGTACGCGGCCGAGGCGCCCACGGCACCGGCTCCGGCGGCCCCGCCCTTCGCGCCCCCGGCCGGAGCACCCCTCGCCCCGCCCGCCGGTCCTCCGGTGGGAGCGCCGGTCGCCCCCGCGCCGGGTGCGCCCACCGGCAACCCCTTCGCGGGCGCGCAGCCCGGTCAGCCGGGGCCGCCCCCCGGCACCCCCTGGCCCGCGCAGCCGGGGCAGCCGGGGCAGTACCCCGGGGTGCCGTTCGCGCCGGTCACCGGTCCGGTCCGCAACAACCTGGCCCTCGGCCTGCTCGCCTCGCTCGGCGCCGCCGCCGTGATCGGGGCGGTCTACGGCGCCATCATCGGGGCCAGCGAGCGCGAGTTCGGCTACGCGGCGGTCGTCCTCGGCCTCGTCACCGGTTGGGCGGCCGGCAAGGCCGGCGGCCGGAACCCCGTGCTGCCGTTCGCCGCCGCCCTGTTCTCCCTCGCCTCGGTCTACTTCGGCCAGCTGCTCGGCGAGGCGATCATCGCCTCCAAGCACCTCCCGGTCTCCGTCTCCGAGATGTTCTTCGAACACTTCGGCGTGCTCCAGGAGGCGTGGAAGGCCGACGCCGACTTCCTCAGCTTCGTCTTCTTCGCGCTCGCCGTGTTCGCGTCGTTCTCCACCGCCAAGAAGCTCTCCGACTGACGGCCGACCGCCCGGCCCACGCAGAGGGCCCCGACCACACGTGGTGGTCGGGGCCCTCTGCGTAGGCGCGAAACCGGGCGGAACCGCGCGGAACGCGGTCGGCGGGGGTGCGGTCAGCGGCGGTGCTGCGAGTCCGCCACCGTCACCTCGACGCGCTGGAACTCCTTGAGGTCGCTGTAGCCGGTCGTGGCCATCGCGCGGCGCAGGGCGCCGAAGATGTTCATCGAGCCGTCCGGGGTGTGCGACGGGCCGGTCAGCACCTCCTCGGTCGTACCGACCGAGCCGAGGTCCACCAGCTTGCCGCGCGGCACGTCCTCGTGGACGGCCTCCATGCCCCAGTGGCGGCCACGGCCCGGGGCGTCGGTGGCACGGGCCAGCGGGGAGCCCATCATCACGGCGTCCGCGCCGCAGGCGATGGCCTTCGGCAGGTCGCCGGACCAGCCGACGCCGCCGTCCGCGATGACGTGCACGTACCGGCCGCCGGACTCGTCCATGTAGTCGCGGCGGGCACCAGCCACGTCCGCCACGGCGGTCGCCATCGGCACCTGGATGCCGAAGACGTTGCGGGTGGTGTGCGCGGCGCCGCCGCCGAAGCCGACCAGGACACCCGCCGCGCCGGTGCGCATCAGGTGCAGGGCCGCGGTGTACGTGGCGCAGCCGCCGACGATCACCGGGACGTCCAGCTCGTAGATGAACTGCTTGAGGTTGAGCGGCTCGGCGGCACCGGAGACGTGCTCGGCGGAGACGGTCGTACCGCGGATGACGAAGATGTCCACCCCGGCGTCGACGACGGCCTTGGAGAACTGGGCGGTGCGCTGCGGCGAGAGCGCGGCGGCGGTGACGACACCGGAGTCGCGCACCTCCTTGATGCGCTGCCCGATCAGCTCCTCCTGGATCGGCGCGGAGTAGATCTCCTGGAGGCGCCGGGTCGCGGTCTCGACCGGCATCTCGGCGATCTCGTCGAGCAGCGGCTGCGGGTCCTCGTGGCGGGTCCACAGACCCTCCAGGTTGAGGACGCCGAGTCCGCCGAGCTCGCCGATGCGGATGGCGTGCTGCGGGGAGACGACGGAGTCCATGGGAGCGGCCAGGAACGGCAGCTCGAAGCGGTAGGCGTCGATCTGCCAGGCGATCGAGACCTCCTTCGGGTCCCGGGTCCTGCGGCTCGGTACGACAGCGATGTCGTCGAATGCGTATGCCCGGCGGCCGCGCTTGCCGCGCCCGATCTCGATCTCAGTCACGATGTGTGGCCTTTCCCTCTACGTCTGCGCTGACCAGTATCCCCGACACGCGCGGGAGGGGCGGCCCGGGGAACCCCGGTCCGCCCCTCCCGCACCGTCTCCGGTGCTACTTCCTGCTGTAGTTCGGTGCCTCGACCGTCATCTGGATGTCGTGCGGGTGGCTCTCCTTGAGCCCCGCCGACGTGATGCGCACGAAGCGGCCCTTGCTCTCCATCTGGTCGACGGACTCGGCGCCCACGTACCCCATGGTCTGCCGCAGACCGCCGACGAGCTGGTGGAGGACGTTGGCGAGCGGGCCCCGGTAGGGAACCTGGCCCTCGATGCCCTCGGGCACGAGCTTGTCGTCCGACGCCACGTCGGCCTGGAAGTACCGGTCCTTGGAGTACGAACGGCCCTGGCCGCGGGACTGCATGGCGCCCAGCGAACCCATGCCCCGGTACGACTTGAACTGCTTGCCGTTGATGAACATCAGCTCACCCGGCGACTCCTCGCAGCCCGCGAGGAGGCTGCCCAGCATCACGCTGTCCGCGCCCGCGGCGAGCGCCTTGCCGATGTCGCCGGAGTACTGCAGGCCACCGTCGCCGATGACCGGCACACCCGCCGCGCGAGCGGCGAGAGCGGCTTCGTAGATCGCGGTGACCTGCGGGACGCCGATGCCGGCGACCACGCGGGTGGTGCAGATAGAGCCGGGTCCGACACCGACCTTCACGCCGTCGACACCGGCGTCGATCAGCGCCTGGGCGCCGTCGCGGGTGGCCACGTTGCCGCCGATGACGTCTATGCCGACGCTCGACTTGATCTTCGCCATCCAGTTGAGGGCGTTGCTGTTGTGGCCGTGCGAGGTGTCGACGATGAGGAAGTCGACCCCGGCGGAGGCGAGCGCCTGGGCGCGGTCCAGCGCCTCGGGGCTGGCGCCGACGGCCGCGCCGACCAGCAGACGGCCTTCGGCGTCCTTGGCGGCGTTGGGGTACTGCTCGGCCTTCTTGAAGTCCTTGACCGTGATGAGGCCCTTGAGGGTGCCCGCCTCGTCGACCAGCGGCAGCTTCTCGATCTTGTGGCGGCGGAGCAGCTCCATCGCCTCCACGCCGGAGATGCCGACCTTCCCGGTGACGAGCGGCATCGGCGTCATGACCTCGCGCACCTGGCGCGAACGGTCCGACTCGAAGGCCATGTCACGGTTGGTCACGATGCCCAGGAGCTTGCCCGCGGGGTCGGTGACCGGCACGCCGCTGATGCGGAACTTCGCGCAGAGCGCGTCCGCCTCGCCGAGGGTGGCGTCGGGGTGCACGGTGATCGGGTCGGTGACCATCCCGGACTCGGACCGCTTGACCAGGTCGACCTGGTTCACCTGGTCCTCGATCGAGAGGTTGCGGTGCAGCACGCCGACGCCGCCCTGACGGGCCATCGCGATCGCCATCCGCGACTCGGTCACCTTGTCCATGGCGGCCGACAGCAGCGGGATGTTCACGCGCACGTTGCGGGAGATGAGGGACGAGGTGTCGACCGCGTTGGGCAGGACCTCCGACGCGCCCGGCAGCAACAGCACGTCGTCGTATGTCAGCCCGAGCGTCGCGAACTTCTCAGGCACTCCGTCGACGTTTGCAGTCATGACACCTTCCCCAAATGGTCTTGATCGGTGCGGATGTCCATGCTAACGGCCTTCGGGGGTGTCTCATTCCACGACCAAGATCGTCCGACCTCTCCGTAGGTTCCTACAGAAGCCCGGAAAGCCCGGCGGAACACGGGGTCGCCCTCGGGAAGGCCGACGCGGATGCGGCCGAAGTCACTGCTCGGCGAGGGCGCGGAGCCGGCTGAGCGCGCGGTGCTGGGCGACGCGTACGGCGCCCGGCGACATGCCCAGCATCTGTCCGGTCTCCTCGGCGGTCAGGCCGACCGCGACCCGCAGGACGAGCAGTTCGCGCTGGTTCTCCGGGAGGTTGGCGAGGAGCTTCTTGGCCCAGGCCGCGTCGCTGCTGAGCAGCGCGCGCTCCTCCGGGCCGAGGGAGTCGTCGGGGCGCTCGGGCATCTCGTCGGACGGGACGGCCGTGGACCCGGGGTGGCGCATCGCGGCGCGCTGGAGGTCGGCGACCTTGTGCCCGGCGATGGCGAAGACGAACGCCTCGAAGGGGCGGCCGGTGTCGCGGTAGCGGGGCAGCGCCATGAGGACCGCCACGCAGACCTCCTGGGCCAGGTCCTCGACGAAGTGACGAGCGTCACCGGGCAGCCGGTTCAGCCGGGACCGGCAGTACCGCAGGGCGAGGGGGTGCACGTGGGCCAGCAGGTCGTGGGTTGCCTGCGCGTCGCCGTCCACGGCCCGATGCACCAGGGCGGCGATCACCGTCGTCTCGTCGTCGCGCATCGGACCATGGTGCCTTGGTGCCGACCGGTCCGCGCCATCGCGTTCCGAGTTGTGCACCGAAGCGTTACGAGCGGGTGCGCCGGATGTCATGTCCTGCGCCCTCCCCTTCCGCTGGATCCGCTGGTCCGAATCGTCGTTCCCGAGGAACTCCACAGCTCAAGGATGCGTCATCGGCCGGGAAGCGTCACCCACCGCCGAGGACGGCCGGCTCGCCACGGGCGGGCCGCCCCGCCCGTGCCCTCCGTCGCCCCGTCCGCGGGTCCGCGGACGGGGACGGTTCCGGGCACATGGGACCGGCGGGCCCTCAGCGCACCAGGCCCCAACGGAAGCCGAGCGCCACGGCGTGGGCACGGTCCGAGGCGCCGAGCTTCTTGAAGAGCCTCCGGGCGTGGGTCTTGACCGTGTCCTCGGAGAGGAAGAGCTCGCGCCCGATCTCCGCGTTGGACCGGCCGTGGCTCATGCCTTCGAGCACCTGGATCTCACGCGCGGTGAGCGTGGGGGCCGCGCCCATCTCCGCGGACCGCAGCCGCCGCGGGGCCAGCCGCCACGTCGGGTCGGCCAGCGCCTGGGTCACGGTGGCCCGAAGCTCGGCGCGCGAGGCGTCCTTGTGCAGGTAGCCGCGGGCACCGGCGGCGACCGCGAGCGCGACACCGTCCAGGTCCTCGGCGACCGTCAGCATGATGATCCGGGCGCCGGGGTCGGCGGAGAGCAGCCGCCGGACGGTCTCCACACCTCCCAGGCCGGGCATGCGGACGTCCATCAGAATCAAATCCGAACGGTCGGCTCCCCAGCGGCGGAGTACTTCCTCGCCGTTGGCCGCCGTCGTCACACGCTCGACGCCGGGCACGGTCGCAACCGCGCGACGGAGCGCCTCTCGGGCGAGCGGGGAGTCGTCGCAGACGAGGACGGATGTCATGACCGTCCTCCGCAGCTGATGCGCGTCACCTTGAGCCTCCAGGCTGATACAAGTCGTCACCTGTGCGGTTGACCCCCTCGGACATGTGCCCGAGCCGGTTAGTCGCCAACCGCCTCCGCACTCTCAACGATGGTCACTCGAAAGAGTTACGGGTCGGACCGTAGGGTTCGGCACTCTACGTGAAGGCGCACACACGGAGCGGATCGACGCGGGCACTTCACCCTTCAACCGAAACTTCACCGGTTGGCATGCCCTATTTGGCGGGTTTTCTTCCCTTTTGCTGGTGTCTGTGACTAGATTCGCAATCAGTCATATTTACATCTACTACGACCATAGATGTACGGTCACGCCTCAGCCTCGGCGGTCACGCTCAGCGGAACCGAGGGGCCGGGGAACTGAGGATCGGCCCGCCGACGGACGACGACGGACTGCGACTGCCGGGGACGTCTCCGGCAGAGCACGGTTTCGAGGGGACAAGCAATGGCAGATTTCTCCCGCCTTCCCGGACCCAACGCGGACCTGTGGGACTGGCAGCTGCTCGCGGCCTGCCGAGGGGTCGACAGTTCGCTGTTCTTCCATCCCGAGGGCGAGCGCGGAGCCGCCCGCAGCGCCCGCGAGACCTCGGCGAAAGAGGTGTGCATGCGCTGCCCGGTACGCGCCGAGTGCGCCGCCCACGCGCTGGCGGTCCGCGAGCCCTACGGGGTGTGGGGCGGCCTGACCGAGGACGAACGCGAGGAGCTGATGGGCCGCGCCCGCAACCGCCTGATCACCGCGGCCCACTCCGGTACGGCCCACTCCGGTACGGGCGACAGCGCGCGGCACGACTGAGGGGCGCCCGCCGCCCCGTACCGCAGGAACGTTTCCGCAGTCACCGCGCGGTCCACCGGACCGGCGGCGTCGACGGGATCAGCGCGCCGCCGCCAGCGACAGCTGGTCGAGGGTGGCCGCCACGGCGGGGACCCGGGCCAGGTCCGGCAGGGTCAGCGCCACGATCTCGCGCACCACGGCGGGCTCCACCGTCACGGTCACGGCCCCCTTGGGGCGCACCGACTCGATCGCCAGCGCGGGCAGCACCGCCACCCCGAGCCCGGCGCCGACCAGTCCGATCACGGCGGGGTAGTCGTCGGTGGCGAAGTCGATGCGGGGGGTGAAGCCGGACTCCTCGCAGACCTCCACGAGCTGCCGGCGGCAGCGCGGGCAGCCGGCGATCCACGGGTCCCCGGCGAGTTCGCCGATGTCGATCGCGTCCGTCCCGGCCAGCCGGTGCTCCTCGGGCAGCAGGCCGATCAGCCGGTCCGCGAGCAGCGGGCGGACGACCAGGTCGTTCCAGTCGCCGTCACCGCTCTCCGCACCCTCACCCGCGCCGCTGTTCCCGTACCGGAAGGCCAGCGCGATGTCGCAGTCCCCGTCGCGGAGCATCTCCACGGAGCGGGGCGGTTCGGCCTCCACCAGCGAGACCTGGGTGCCGGGGTGCTCGGCGCGCAGCGCGGCGAGGGCGCCGGGAACGAGGGTGGAGCTGCCACTGGGGAAGGAGACGAGCCGGACCCGGCCCGCGCGCAGCCCCGCGATGGCGGCGACCTCCTCCTCGGCGGCGGTGAGCCCGGCGAGGATGCCGGAGGCGTGGCGTACGAGGGCCTCGCCCGCCTGGGTGAGGCGCATCTCCCGGCCGGTACGGATCAGGAGCGGTGTGCCGACCGACGATTCCAGCGCCTTCATCTGCTGACTGATGGCCGGCTGGGTGAAGCCCAGCTCGCGGGCGGCGGCGGAGAACGAGCCGGTGGTGGCGACGGCGCGCAGGACGCGGAGATGACGGGCTTCGATCACCCTTCCACCATAAGCGTCACTTCTGATGATCGCGAAAAACTGCCGTGCGACTTTGATGTCCGGCGTTCTAACCTTGCTCCATGCATCTGCTGACCGTGAACGTCGGGACCGCCCGACACTCCGAGCACACCAGCGCCCGCGACGGCCTCACCGGCATCGACAAGCGCCCGGTGGAGGGCCCGGTCCTGGTGACCGACCCGGGCCCGAAGGGCGTCGGCGGCAGCGGTCTGGCCGGGGACACCGTCTGCGACCTGCGCCACCACGGCGGGAGCGACCAGGCGGTGTACGCGTACGCCCGCGAGGAACTCGACACCTGGGAGCGGAAGCTCGGCAAGCCGCTGCCCAACGGGATCTTCGGCGAGAACCTGACGACCGCGGGGCTGGAGGTCAGCGAGGCGCTGGTCGGCGAGCGGTGGCGGATCGGCCCGGACCTGGTCCTGGAGGTGACCGCCGGCCGCATCCCGTGCCGTACGTTCGCGGGCCACGTGCGGGAGGAGCGCTGGGTGAAGCGCTTCAGCCAGGAGGCGGTCACCGGCGCGTACCTGCGGGTCATCACGCCCGGCTCCATCAGCGCAGGGGACCCGATCGAGATCGTCCACCGCCCGGACCACGGGGTGACCGCCGCGCTGGAGTTCCGCTCCTTCACCGACCGCACCCTGCTGCCGAGCCTCCTCCCGGCGGGCGAGGCGCTGCACCCTGAGGCGCTGGCGGCGGCGCGGGAGTACGTGGCGAAGCAGAAGGTCTGACCCGCCGCGGCCCCCCGGGCCCGCACGACGAGGAGGGCTCCGCACACCGGGTGTGCGGAGCCCTCCTCGTCGACTACGGACGGTTCGGCGACGGGTCAGGCGGCTTCGACGGCGGCCTTCTCGGCCGGGGCCTCGCCGGCCTCGTCCTGGCCGGCGGCCGGGCGGACGAGGCCCGGGATGAACGCGGCGACGGCGGCGGCGACCAGGGCGACGCCGCAGCCGACCGTCAGGCCGACGCGGAAGCCGTCCTCGGAGGCGAGGGAGTGGCCGCCGAGGTTGACGGTCATCTGGGCGAGGACCACACCGATGACGGCCGAGCCGATGGTCGTACCGAGCGAGCGCATCAGGGTGTTGAACCCGTTGGCGGCGGCGGTCTCGGAGATCGGGACCGAGCTCATGATCAGGGCGGGCATCGCGCCGTAGGCGAGGCCGACGCCGCTGTTGATGACGATTCCGACGATCATCAGGCCCCAGGCGGAACCCATGAGGACGAGGGAGAGGCCGTAACCGGCGGAGATGACGAGCGCGCCGAGGACGAGGGCGATCTTCGGACCGCGGGCGTTGATCAGCTTTCCGCCGAGCGGGGAGACGATCATCATCATCACGCCGCCGGGGGCCATCCAGAGGCCGCACGCCAGCATCGACTGGCCCAGGCCGTAGCCGGTGGCCTCGGGGAACTGGAGGAGCTGCGGGGCGATCAGCATGAAGGAGTACATGCCGACGCCGACCAGGACCGAGGAGATGTTGGTCATGAGGACGCGGGGGCGCGCGGTGGTCCGCAGGTCGACCAGCGGGTCGCGGGTGCGGAGCTCGTAGAAGCCCCAGACGCCCAGGGCCACGACGGCGACGGCGAACAGGCCGAGCGTGGTGCCCGAGCCCCAGCCCCAGTCGGCGCCCTTGGAGATGGCGAGCAGCAGGGAGACCAGGCCGATGGCGAGCCCGACCGCTCCGGGTGCGTCGAAGCGCTGCCCCTTGGCCCCGGCGGGGACGTCGGGGACGAAGGTGTGGATCAGTACGGCGACGATCAGCGCGAGCACCGCGGAGCCCCAGAACAGGACCCGCCAGCTGGTGTACTCGGCGACGGCGGCGGAGATCGGCAGGCCGAGGGCGCCGCCGATGCCCATGGAGGCGCTGACCAGGGCGATCGAGCCGCTGAGCTTCTCGGCGGGGACCACGTCACGGAGCAGCGCGATGCCGAGCGGCACCATGCCCATGCCCATGCCCTGGAGACCGCGGCCGACGATCATCGGCACGATCGAGGAGGAGAGCGCGCAGACCACGGAGCCGACGATCAGCGGGACGGCGCACGCCAGGAGCATCCGGCGCTTTCCGAGGAGGTCGCCGAGGCGGCCGGTGACCGGCACGCACACGCCCGCGACGAGCAGCGTGACCGTGATGACCCAGGCCGTGTTCGAGGACGAGGTGTGCAGGATCTGCGGGAGCTCGGCGATCAGCGGGGTGACCAGGGTCTGCATGATCGCGGCGGCGGTGCCGGCGAGGGCCAGCGTGGTGATCACGCCGCCTGTGCGGGCCGTGGGCTGGGGGGCGTCCATAACGCGATTCCTCGATGTGGGTCGGGACGGGAGGTCCGGGACGAAAATCGGGCGGGCTGGAGCAGGGCGGGACAAGGGTGAGCATCGTGCATCCCCATTGCATTATGCATGTCATGTGCTCGATGCACATCATGTGTCAGGATGGAGCCGGGCCACCCCGGGACCCCGACACACCGGCCCGGCAGGAAGCTGGAGGCATCCCACCCATGGACAGGGCCGTCAAGGACGTCGAGTACGAGCAGATGCTGCTCAGCCGCCACGGGCTCCTGAACCACCGCAGGGGCCGCCGCGAGAACGGCGTCCTTGAGCGCAGCGCGTACATCCTGCTCAGCCGCATCCGCATCCAAGGCCCCATGTCCATCGGGGAGTTGAGCGAGGCGTTCGACCTCGACACCTCGACGCTCAACCGCCAGACCACGGCCGCGATGCGGGCCGGACTCGTCCAGCGCATCCCCGACCCGGCGGGCGGGATGGCCCGCAAGTTCCGCATCACCGCCGAGGGCGGCCGGATCCTCGACGAGGAGCGCGAGGGGATGATCGAGTCCCTGGGCCGGGTCATGGTCGACTGGCCGCGCGAGGACGTCGCTTCCTTCGCCCGTTACCTCCGCCGGTTCAACACCGACCTCGAACGCCTCGGGGGACGACCCTGGCCCCGGCCCTGAGCCGGGGTCCGCCGGGTCCGCCGGGTCCGCCGGGTCCGCCGGGTCCGCCTGGTCCGCCTGGTCCGCCTGGTCCGCCGGACCAGGCTTCCCTCCGGCGGGAGTTCACCGCCGGGCGGGGGTCGTCGAGGGGTACCGGGTGCGGGCTCACCCGCTCCGGCGCGAGCCCGCCCCTTCGACGCCGTCGATGAGGCGTCGCAGCCTCGCCTTGCCGGGCGTACGGGGCACGCACTCCGGGGAGTTCGGCGGGTGGGCGTAGGCGCCGGCGCGCGCCCCGGACATGCTGTCCGCCTCCGAGACCAGCACGGCCGGCCCGAGAATGGCCTGATCGCAGTCCACGCAGATCAACGGAACCTCCGCCATTCCTCGGCCAGCCGCGACGCGGACGCGCAGCGTTCACCCGCGCGGCAGGTCGAGCACTGGATGGTATGCCTCAAATACGCACGGTATGCGGCATCGGGCTCCGCCGCGCGAGGTCCCTCTCGTTCTGTGGTCACGTAGGGATTCGGGCGCCGGAGTGCGCCCGGATGAGGGCCGGGACGAGATGGCCGAAACCGTCCGACGGGTGCCGGACGGGGCGCTGCGGCGGGTGGCGCGGCGGGCGCGGCGCACCCGTTCTCCTGCCGCTGCGAGGATGGAGACATGTCGGATGAAGCCAAGGTGTCCGCCTCCTCGGACGGGTACGCGAAGGGGCGGGCGCGCCGCGAGCAGATCGTGACGGCGGCCGTCGAGGTGTACGCGGACAAGGGGTTCCACGGCGCCTCGCTGCGGGAGATCGCGAAGCGGGCGGGGATCAGCCACGTGGGCCTCCACTACTACTTCCCCAGCCGTGAGGCGCTGTTGGCCGCCGTACTGGAGCGCCGTGACGAGGAGGACTCCGCGCGGCTCGCGCCGAAGGTGTTCACCCCCGGGGCGGTGGTGCGGCATCTGCTCGATCTGGCCGACCACAACGCCCGGCATCCGGGCATGGTGGAGCTGTACGTGCGTCTCGCGGCGGAGGCGATCGCCGAGGACCACCCCGCGCACCGGTACTTCAAGGAGCACTACAGGTCGACGCGGGAGTACGTGTGCCGGGCGCTGCGGGAGCTGGCGGAGCAGGGGGCGTTGCGGGACGGGGTGGACCCGCGGGTGGCCGCCGCCGGGTTCGGGGCGTTGATGGACGGCTTGCAGGTGCAGTGGCTGACCAGTCCGGATTCGGTGGACATGGCCGGGGTGCTCGGTTCCTACGTGGAACAGCTCCTCAAGGAGCCTTCGGCGTAGCGCCGTGCAGGCGTCGCAGCAGCAGGAGCGCGACGGCCGCGGTGGCCACCTCGCCCGCGGCCAGCGCGCTCCACACGCCGGTGGCGCCCAGCCGGCCCAGGACGGCGACCAGCGGGACCTTGATCAGGAGCAGGGTGCCGGTGGAGAGGAGGTAGGCGGGTGCGGGGCGGCCCAGTGACTGGGCGTAGGCCGCGACGAGCGGGCCGATCCCGGCGACGGTCATCCCGGCCGCGACGACCGTCAGTGCCCGCGCGGCGGCGGTGACGGTGACGGCGTCGTTCAGGAAGAGCCCGGCCAGGGGCCCGGCGAACACGGCGAGGGCCGCGGCGGTGAGCAGCCCGTACAGGAAGGAGGCGGCGAGCGCGTAGTCGCGGGCCCTGTGCGCACGGCCGGTCAGGCCGCGGCCCGCGTTGTAGCCGACTATGGGCTGCAGTCCTTGGCCGATGCCGGTGTGCGGCATCAGCACGAACGTCTGCAGGCGGGCGCAGACCGCGTAGGCGGCGAGCGCGGTGACCGATCCGGTGGCCGCGAGAGTGGCGTTGACGAGGACGGCCAGGAGCGTGACGCCGGTGCCGGCCAGGAACGAGGGCAGGCCGACCCCCAGCAGCGCTCGCAGCGTCGGGCCGTGCGGCAGCAGGTCCCGGGGACCGATGCGGTAGGGGCGGTGCCTCTGCACGAAGAAGAACCAGAGGCTCATCGCCGCGGAGACGGCCTGGCCGCCGACGGTGCCGAGCGCGGCACCCCGTACCCCCATGCCGCATCCGAGGACCAGCAGGGGGTCGAGGGTGATCTGCACGGCGACGGGCAGGAGCCACAGCAGGGTCGAGAACCCCATGCGGCCTTCGGCTCGCACCAGGCTGGAGAAGCCGGTGGACACCAGGGCCCCGCCGAGCAGCACCACGGCGTAGGGACGGGCGGTCGCGCCCAGTTCGCCGGTGGCGCCGAGCAGGGTGAGCAGCGGGTCGAGGAAGGCCAGGCCGAGCACGGTGGTGGCGGTGGCGCAGGCCCAGAACAGGACGAAGGAGTTGCCCGCCGCGCGGGCGGCGGCCCGCTGGTCTCCCGCGCCCAGGGCACGGGAGACCAGGGAGGCGCCACCCGCCCCGACGGTGGTGGACACCGCGCCCAGCAACAGCAGCAGCGGGGCCGCCAGGTTGACCGCGGCCATCGCCGTGTCGCCCACGCCGCGGCCGACGAACCAGGCGTTGGTCAGGGCGTAGACGCCGTACACGCCGACGGCCGCGGTGGTCTGCGCGCAGGTGCGCCACAGCAGCCCTCCGACCGGGTCGGTGCCGAGTCTGCTGGTGTGGTCCGTGGTGTCGGCCGTCCGTGCGGACGTCACCGTCGGGTGCGGCCGAGCAGGGCCATGGCCTCGTCGAGGCGGGGGCGCGCCCAGTCGTACTGCTTGGTGTCGGTGTGGCCGCGGTACACGGTCTCGATGACCATGACCAGCATCAGGTGCAGGCAGTACAGGTGGCGGCGCGTCCGTTCGGTGCCGGTCAGCTCGCCCTGCCCGTAGCCACGCATGAAGGGTGCCGGGTCGCCGAAGGCGGATATGCCGATCCCGGCGAATCCGGCCTCGATCAACGGGTCGCCGTAGAAGGCGCGTTCGTGGTCGATGACGCAGACGATCCTGCCGTCGCGGACCATGGTGTTGCTGTCCCACAGGTCCCACTCGACCAGGCGGGGTTCGGTGACCTCGTCGAGGCTGTCGGCGTGTTCGGCCACGACCTCCCGGACGCTGTCGTAGTCCCAGCCGATGTCGACTCCGCGACGCTCCCCGTCGGCGAGGACGTCCTCGATCATCGCGGTGAACGCCTGCCGCCAGTCGGCGTGGCCCGGCCCGGCCAGCGGCCCGAAGTGCTCGCCGCGGACGGAGTTGATCTCCCGGTTGACGGAGCCGAGCCGGCTCATCAGGGCGTCGCGTTGGCCGGCCGGAAGCGTCTCGCCGACGATGCCCAGGTTGTCCGCGTCGACGTACGGCATGAAGAAGTAGTCGGCGTCGCACAGCTCCCGGCTCCGGTCCGCGAAATCGACCGCGGGGACCGGCACGGTGGTCCGGGTACGCAGAAGCTCCAGCGTGTGCAGTTCGATCGACATGGCGCCCCGCTCATAGGTCATCACCTCCACCGCGGGCGGCGGGGCGATCTTCAGCACGACCTCGGCGCCGTCACGCAGCCGGATGCGGTAGGCGACGTTGAACCAGCCGTGCCCGAGTTCGCTCGCCCAGCCGTCGCCGACCGGGACCCGCTCGGCCCCGTAGGCGCGCTCGATCATGGCGCGCAGCACCTCGGCAGGCTGCCTGTTCTTCGTGATGCTCTCCACACCGGTCCCCTTCGTCGACGGCGCTCGGGTGGCGCCCACTACGCGCGGCGAGTCCCTGGGCCGGACCGGGGACGCGGCGCACGGGACTGCCGGCGGCACATACTTACCACGTGTTCGAAATCTTCTCCAGAGAGTTCCGGGCGCCCCCGCGCACCCGGATCCGCACGCGCACGACCGACGGCGCCCACGGCCCCCTCCCGTCGGCGCCCCCTTCCCCGGGAGCCGGGCCGCCACCGCCACCGCCACCGCCACCGCCACCGCCACCGCCACCAGGATCACGCAACGGTCCGGCCCGGGAGGATGCCGGACGACGTCACCGGCGGCGAGGCTCAGCCGTTCCGGCCGCTCGACCACCCACGGACGGACCCGACCCGCCGACGGGTCGACGGGCCGACGAGTCGACGGGCCGATGGGGGCATGCCGCGTTCGGGCGGTGTCCGCAGTCCGGTGGTGGAGACCATGCCGCGCGCGGCCATGACATCCCGCAGACGCCACCGCCGGCCCAGTCCGCTCGTCACGCCGCCTCCCCCGTGGGAGGCCGGAGCCGCGATGAGAATGGGTGCCCGGAGCCGGACTCGAACCGGCACGCCCCCGAGGGGCAGCGAGGTTTAAGCTCGCCGTGTCTGCGTTCCACCACCCGGGCTGGCGCGCGGCTCCGCGTCGGGTCTTGACCCTATCCGGGGGTGTCCCCCACCAGCGGAGCAGTAGCGCGATGTTGTCTTATTTTATTGATCGCTTGATGGAGCGTCAGACCGCGCTCCGAGGTCATGACCACGGCCCCGACCCGATCATGGTCCCTCTCCCCGGCGCACGGGATTGACGGAAAGTCGCCGCACTCTTACGGACGAATGCGCCGGGCCTCCACCACCCTTCGCCAGGGCCTCGCCACCCCTGTCCTTTCCCAGCCCCTCCCCCGGTCAGTCGGCCGCGTCCGCGGCGGTGTCGTTCACGCACCGCAGCACCGGCTTCCGGGTCAGGGCGTCCGGGTCGGAGAGAGGGGCTCCGGTGACGCGGAAGAGGGTGGTTTCGCCGGGCAGGAGAGTCACGAGCATTCCGTCCACCCGGGCCGCCGGGTCCAGCCGGTCGGGGAAGAGCGCGAGGTCGCGCAGGAGGGTGTGGGCGGTCACCCGTACCTCGTAGGCGGCGGGACCGTCCGCGGCCTCGCGGGGGGTGACGGTCGCCGTCCAGCGGGCCGGGGGGAGGTCCACGGCGGGGTCCTCCGCGTAGAACTCCACGGTCCGCAGCTCGCCGAGCCGCACCACCAGCAGCTCGCGCGCCGGGTCGGCCGGGGTGGCGACGGACGGCGGGAGGGGGACGCGGGTGACGCCCCGGGCGGGCGTGGCGACGGGCAGCCGTTCCTCGGCGAGCACCGTGCCGTCGAGCGCGTGCCGGGTCAGGTGCAGAGTGCCGTCCCAGGGGTCGGCGGCGTCGTTGACCAGGTGGAGGGTGGCGTCGCGGAGGACGGCGAGGCGGTCGGCGTACACCGAACGCAGGGCGTACCAGAGGGGTTTGCGGCGGCCGTCGCCGTCGAGGGCGGACCAGGAGACGACCGGCCAGCAGTCGTTGAGCTGCCAGACGACGGAGCCCATGCAGTAGGGGGTGTGAGAACGGAAGTGTCGGATGCCGAAGGCGACGGCGCGGGCCTGGTTGAGCTGGGTGAGCCAGTGCCAGTCGTCGAAGGAGGCGGTGCCGGTGCCGCCGGGCTGCGGGAGGTGGTCGCCGAGGCCCCGGAGCAGCTTGGCGTCGCCGTCCTCGGCCTTCTGGTGGTGGCGCACGTAGGGGGCGTCGGGGGCGAGCGGGCCGCTGACCGCGCGCCGGAGGGTGGCGTACGCGGGCGGGCCCTGGAAGCCGAACTCGGCGACGAAGCGGTGCGCGTGGTCGGCGTAGTGGCGGTAGTCCACCCGGTTCCACACGTCCCAGAGGTGGACCGTTCCCGACTCCGGTGCGTTCGGAGGGAGTTCGGGTGACCCGGAGTAGGGCGAGCCGGGCCAGTACGGGCGGGTGGGGTCGAGTTCGGCGCAGATCGCGGGGAGCAGCTCGTGGTAGTAGCCGTATCCCCAGGTGCGGTCGCCCAGGTCCTTGGCCCAGCCCCAGTCGGCGTGGCCCTCCAGGTTCTCGTTGTTGCCGCACCACAGGACGAGGGAGGGGTGCGGGGCGAGGCGGGCGACGTTCTCGCGGGCCTCGGCGGCGACCTCGTCCCACAGCGGCTGCTCCTCCGGGTAGGCGGCGCAGGCGAAGAGGAAGTCCTGCCAGACCAACAGTCCCTTCTCGTCGGCGAGTTCGTAGAATTCGTTGCTCTCGTAGAGGCCGCCGCCCCAGACGCGCACGAGGTTGACCCCGGCGGCGACGGCTTCGTCGAGCCGGTCGGAGAGGTGCTGCCGGGTGGTCCGGGACGGGAAGCAGTCGTCGGGAATCCAGTTCACGCCCCGGACGAACACGGGTTCGTCGTTGACGGCGATCCGGAACGCCTCGCGCTCCAGCGCGACCGTGCGGAAGCCGGTCCTGCCCTGCCAGACGTGGCCGCCGAGGCGGACCTCGACGGCGTACAGCGGCTGCTCGCCGTGGCTGTGCGGCCACCAGCGTCCGGCTCCCGGTACGGGCACCACGAGGGTCGCGGTCGCGTCGCCGGCGGGGACGGTGAACGTGTGCTGTTCGCCCGCGACTTCGGCCGTGGCGGTGAGCGGTTCGGAGCCGTCGCCGCGCTCGCCCCGGCGGTCCACCGTCAGTGTCGCGGTCAGGCGGGGCACGCCGTCCGGGTCCACGTCGCCGAGGAGCTTGACCCCGGCGATCCGGGGGCCGGTCCAGGTCTCCAGGGCGGCGGGGCGCCAGATGCCGGAGGTGACGAGGGTCGGGCCCCAGTCCCAGCCGAAGTTGCAGGCCATCTTCCGGATGAAGGGGTACGGCTCCGCGTAGGCGCCGGGGCGGTCGCCGAGGCGTTCGCGGAGCGCTTCCGCGTAGGCGTACGGGGCGGTGAAGCGGACCTCCAGAAGGTTGGTGCCCTCGCGCAGCAGGTGCTCGGCCGGGAAGCGGTAGGAGCGGTGCTGGTTGGCGGTGCGGCCGAGCTCGGTGCCGTTGAGGGTGACGGTGGCGACGGTGTCGAGGCCGTCGAAGCACAGGTCGGCGCGGAGGTCCGCGGGGGAGGCGTCCGCGGCGGGCCGGTGGAAGGTGGTGCGGTACGTCCAGTCGGTGCGGCCGATCCAGCCGAGCCGGTTCTCGTTGTCGTCCAGGTACGGATCGTCGATGAGCCCCGCCGCGAGCAGGTCGGTGTGGACGCAGCCGGGGACGGTGGCGGGTACACCACCGGCCGGGAGGCCCACCGGGACCGGCCCGTCCGGGTGCAGCGTCCAGCCGTCGGCGAGGGGCAGTCGGTGGAGGGTCACGCGGTGATCCTTCCGCAGTCGGGGAGTCCGGCACAGGCCACGAAGTGATCTTCTTCGGCTCGGTACAGCCCGCCGCCGCCGTCCGGTTCCGTGATGCCCCGGTGGTAGGCGCAGTGCTCCACCGGCTCCGGCGGGTCCCAGGGGGTGTTGAGCCGGGGCACGGCGGCCAGCAGGGTCCGGGTGTACGGGTGCAGGGGGTTGCCGAACACCTTCTGGGTGTCGCCGCGTTCCACGACCCGGCCGCGACGGAGCACCACGGTCCGTTCGGCGAGGTAGGTGCCGAGGGAGAGGTCGTGGGTGATGTAGAGGACGCCGAGGCCGCGTTCCTTCAGCCCGGCCAGCAGGTTGAGCACGTCGATGCGGGTGGAGGCGTCGAGCATGCTGGTGATCTCGTCGGCGACCAGGAAACTCAGGTCGAGCAGGAGGGCGCGGGCGATGAGCAGGCGCTGCAACTGGCCGCCGCTGAGCTGGTGCGGGTAGCGGCCGAGCACCTGGCCGGGGTCGAGGCGTACGTCCCGTACCGCCTTCTCGACGCGCTCGGCCCACTCCCGGTCGCCGACGCCGGGGTGGTAGGCGCGGCGGATCATGGCGAAGACGCGGTCGGCCTTGAAGACGGGGTTGTAGCAGGAGAACGGGTCCTGGAAGACGCCCTGGACGCGGCGGTAGAAGTCCTTGCCCGGGCGGACGGGCGCGCCGTCCAGGGTGAGGCTGCCGCCGGAGATCTGGGTGAGGCCGAGGATCATGCGGCCGATGGTGGACTTGCCGCTGCCGCTCTCGCCGATGAGCGAGACGACCTCGCCGGGCGCCGCGTCGAAGGAGACCCGGTCGACGGCGGTGACGGAGCCGCCGCCGAAGGCGCCCGCGCGGTAGGTCTTGGTGACTCGGTCCAGGGTCAGCATCATGCCTTCCAGCACGCGACGGAGTGACGGGGGGCGATCTCCACGACCGGCGGCTCCTCGGCGCATCCGGCGTCGGCGAGCGGGCAGCGGTCGCGGAAGCGGCAGCCGGCGGGCGGGTCGAGGAGCGAGGGCGGGGAGCCGGCGATGCCGCTGAGCGGGCGGTCGCGGTGGCGGACGCCGACCTCGGGGAGCGAGCCGAGGAGCATCCGGGTGTACGGGTGGCGGGGCTCGCTCGTGAGGACCCGGGTGGGCGCCTTCTCGGCGAGCTTCCCCGCGTACATCACCATGATCGAGTCGGCGATGTGCGAGGTCAGGGCCAGGTCGTGGGTGATGAAGAGCATGCTGGTGACGAGGCCCGCGTCGCGCAGTCCGGTGAGCGCGGTGACGACGGCCTTCTGGGTGGAGACGTCGAGCGCGGAGGTGACCTCGTCGGCGATGAGGACGGCGGGGTCGAGCAGGGTGGAGATCACCATGACGGTGCGCTGCTTCATGCCGCCGGACAGCTCGATCGGGTAGCGGTCGAGGACGTCCGGGTCGAGGCCCACCAGGTCGAGCCGGCGGTGGAGTTCGGCGGTGTCGACGCTCACCCCGCGCGAGGCGAGGAGTTCGCGGATCATGCGGCCGATGCGCCGGGTCGGGTTGAGGGCGCTCATCGAGTACTGCGGTACGAGCGAGATCCGGTGGAAGCGGAAGGCGTTCATCGCCCGGTCGTCGGCGATCGGCACGTCCTCGCCGTCGAGGGTGACGGTGCCGCCGGCGTGCCGCATCCGGCCGTCGAGCCGGATCAGGGACTTGCCGAGGGTGGTCTTGCCGCAGCCGGACTCGCCCGCCAGGCCCAGGATCTCGCCGTCGGCCACGTCGAAGCCGACGCCGTCCAGCGCCCGGACCTCGCCGCGCAGGGTGCGGTAGTGGACCCGCAGGTCGGTGACGGTCAGCGTCATGTGCTCAGGACTCCCTCAGCTTCGGGTTGAAGACCTCGTCGAGGCCGACGTTGGCGACGTACAGCGCGCCGACGATGGCGGTGATCCCGGCCCCCGGGGGCACGAACCACCACCACATGCCGAGTTGGAGCGCGCTCCACTGCTGGGCGCTCTGGAGCATCAGGCCGAGCGAGACGCCGCCGGTCGGTCCGAGGCCGATGAAGTCGAGCGAGGAGGCGATGAGGACGGACCCGCCGAAGAGCAGGATGAACATCATGAAGAGGTAGGAGCTCATGTTGGGCGCGATCTCGCGGAACACGATCCGCCAGGTGCCGTTGCCGCTGAGCCGGGCCAGGTCCACGAACTCGCGGGTGCGCAGGGTGAAGGTCTGCGCGCGGATGGCGCGGGCCGCCCAGGGCCAGGAGGTGAGGCCGATGAACACGCCCTGCACGGGGACGGAGCGCACGCCCAGGTACGCGTTGATGATGAGGAGCACCGCGAGCGCCGGGATGACCAGCACCACGTTGGTGACCATGGTGAGGAGTTCGTCGAGCACCCCGCCCCGGTAGCCGGCGAAGAAGCCGACGAGCATCGCGACGACCGCGGCGATGGCCCCGCCGACCGCGCCGACCAGGAAGGTGGCGCGCAAGCCGTGCACGAACTGGGCGTACACGTCCTGGCCGAAGGTGGTGGTGCCCATCCAGTACGTGGAGTCGGGCGGCGCGGCCTGCGGGCCGCCGTAGGCGTTGGGGTCGGTGGTGTCGAGCAGGGGCGGGCCGAAGAGCCCGAGGGCGAGCAGGACGAGGACGACGGTGAAGCCGATGAGCAGCTTCGGGTTGCGGACGGCGTAGTGCAGGGTCTCGCGGGCGGGTCCGGCGGCCTTCGTCGCCGGAGTGTCCCCGAGGGTTTCCGGGGTGTCCCCGGGGGCTTTTGGGGTGCTCCCGGCCGGAGGTCCGGGCGGTGCGCTCATGACTGGCCTCCTGCCATGCCGGTGCGGGTCCGGGGGTCCACGAGGACGTACACGACGTCGATGACGAAGTTGGCGATCAGCACGCCGATGACGATGAAGAGGAACGCCCCCTGGAGCAGGAAGAAGTCCTGGTTCTGGATGGCGGCGAGGATGAGCGAGCCGAGGCCGGGATAGGCGAAGACGATCTCGGTGACCAGCGCCCCGGCGACCAGCACGCCCAGCTGCAGGGCGAGTCCGGTGACCTGGGGCAGTACGGCGTTGCGGAAGGCGTAGCGCCGGATGAGCCGCTGGGGCGCGCCGAGGGCGGAGAGGTACGAGGAGTAGTCGGACTCCAACTCGTAGATGATCATGTTGCGCATGCCGATGGCCCAGCCGCCGAGCGCGACGAGGAAGAGCGAGAGGAACGGCAGCACCCAGTGGTGCGCCAGGTCGAGGACGAAGTCGAGGGTCCAGCTGGGCTGGATGTCCAGGCTGTAGCCGCCCGAGATCGGGAACCAGCCGGCCTTCGAGCCGAGGGCCCAGGCGAGGATCACCGCGATCCACATGTACGGCATCGCGGTGAGCAGGTAGCCCGCCGGGAGCACCGTGTTGTCGAGCACCTTGCGGCGGGCGGCGAGCGCACCGGCCCAGTTGCCGACGATCCAGCTGAGCAGCACCGCCGGGATCATCAGCCCCAGGGTGTACGGGAGGGCGTCGAGCAGCACGTCGGAGACGGGGGTCGGGAACACCCAGACGGAGATCCCGAAGTCGCCCTGGAACAGGGCTCCCCAGAAGTGCAGGTACTGCTGCCAGACGGGCTGGTCGAAGCCGAAGAGGTTGTTGTAGTAGGCGCGCATCGCCTCGGCCGCCTCCGGCTGGGAGACGCGGGCGCGGGAGACCATGGCGGCCACCGGGTCGCCCGGCATGAAGCGCGGGATCATCCAGTTGACGGTGACGGCGACGACGAAGGTCAGCGCGTAGACCAGCAGTTTTCGGGCGAAGTAGCGGCGCAAGGGAGCTCCCGTCGAGGTGTCCCGCCGGGGCGCGTGCGCCGTGGGGCGGCGCGCGGCGGGGCGGTGCGTTCAGAGGGCCGGGGCGGCACGGGGGACGCGGGCGGGTGCGGGCCACCGGTCGGCGGCCCGGAGGGGTGCGCGGGCGGGGGTGGGACCCCCGGGCCGGTACGGAGATACGCGGGTACGCGGGTGGGGCCCGCGGGGCAACCGGGCCGGTACGGGCGGCTGTGGACCCGCCCGGACCGGCCCGGACCGGCTCGTACCGGCCCGGCCCGGCCCGGCCCGGCCCGGCCCGCGGCTACTTCGCGGGCTTGAGCTGGGTCAGCATCTCGAAGCCGCCCATCTCCAGCCAGTTGCGCCAGAGCGCCGGGGCGTAGGCGGGCGCTCCCGGCTTGTCCGAGGGCCAGTTGGTCCAGGTGCCGGTGGTGGACTGCGACCAGAGGCCGTTGTACCAGAGGGGGATGAGCGGCATCTCGTCCAGCTGGATCTTCTGGAGCTTGCTCGTCACCGCCTTCATCCCGGCGGCGTCGTCGGTCGGCACCTGGCCGAGCTGCTGGACCAGCTTCCACGCCTCCTGGTTCTCGTACCGCCCGAAGTTCACCGTGTTCTGCTGCTTCTGGACAGGGAGTTGGAACATGTACTCGTAGTACGTCCACGGAGTGTTGGACAGCTGGCGGTCGTTGTTGAGGACGAGGTCGAAGTCGCCCTTCGCGCGCTGCTCGTTGAGCGCGTTCTGGTCGGGGAACTCCGTGGTCACGGAGATGCCCGCGGACTTGGCCCCGGCGGCGACGACCTTGGCGGCCTCCATCCAGTCGGTCCAGCCGGTGGGCACGGCCAGCTTGAGGGAGATCTTCGACCCGTCCTTGTTCTCGACGAGCCCGTCGCCGTCGGTGTCGCGGTACCCGGCGTCCGCGAGGATCTTCTTCGCGCCGGCGGTGTCGTACGAGAACCCGTCCGAGGCGACCACGCCCTTGTCGATGTACTGGTCCCACTGCGGGAGCAGTCCGGTCGGGTCGGCCTTCTTGACCAGGTCGCCGTAGACGCCCTTCACGATCTTGTCGATGTCCACGGAGGCGGCGAGCGCCTTGCGGAAGGCGGCGTCGTCCAGTGGCTTGCGGGTGGTGTTGGGCACCAGCCAGGCGGTGTTGGCGGAGAGCATGTAGGGCGGCTGGTCGTAGTAGGAGACGACCTTCTTGGCCTTGACCAGCGAGGAGGCGCCGGGCAGGAAGTTGTTGCTCAGGTCGAGCTGGCCCTGGCCGAGCTGGCCGATGACGACCTCGTTGCTCGGATTGGAGACGTCCACGATGTAGCGCGGCGCGGGCGTCATGCCGAGCGCCTTCGTGCCCCACCAGGTGTCGCGGCGCTGCCAGACCACGCGGTCCTGGGACTTGCTCTTGAGGGTGTAGGCCCCGGTGCCGACCGGCTTGTCGTTGACCCCGTTCAGGATCTCCTCCTCGGACCGGCCGCTCCACACGTGTTCGGGGACGATCGGCCGGCCGTAGAGGGTGAAGTCCCACTCCTGGTAGTGGGCGGAGGTGAAGGTGAAGCGGACGGTCGTCGCGTCGACCGCCTCGGCGGCGGAGAGCCAGCTCCACAGGGAGTGGAAGGAGGAGGCCTCGATCTTGCCGAGGCCGTAGGAGTACGCGACGTCCTGGGCGGTGAGCGGCTCGCCGTCGGACCAGGTGATCCCGGGCCGCAGCTTCACCTCGTAGGTCTTCGCGTCCTTCCAGGCGCCGGACTCGGCGAGCCAGGGGGTCAGCTTCCCGGCGTTCGGGTCGAAGTGGAACAGCGTCTCGTAGACCAGTCCCTTGGTGCCGGTGGCGTGGTCCCAGTCGCGCAGCGGGTTGTAGTTGGCCGGAGGCCCCCACTGCGTACCGGTGGTGTAGAGCGTCTCACCGCGCGGTAACGAACCGCCCTGCGCGCCGCCCGGACCCTTGCCCGTCGCCGGGCTCCCTCCGGTGCACGCGGTGGCGGTGAGCGCGATCACGGCGAGTGCGCAGGCGATCCGCACCCGGATACCCGTACCCATAGCCCTTCCTCTCCCCGCCGTCCCTGCGAGCGGAGTCACTGAACCGGGTAAGTGCCGTGAAGGTATGGGGGCCTCGATGGCGTGTCAAGGGTTTGCGGGAGCGCTCCCACCCTTTCCCTGTACGGGAGTTGACGGTACGTTCGAGTCGAGCGGAGGGAGTTCGAGGACGCCCGGAGGCGGCGAGAACCCCGCCGCACGGGGGGTGGCCAGGGGTTACGATGCCGATGGCCATGAACCGGTTAAGCGAGGTCACCTTGCCCAAGAACCGCCCGACGATCGCCGACATCGCGCTGCGCGCCGGGGTCTCCAAGGTCGCGGTGTCCTACGCGCTCAACGACCGTCCTGGGGTCTCCCCGGCCACCCGCGCCGCCATCAAGGCCATCGCCGAGGAGATCGGCTGGCAGCCCAACAGCGCGGCCCGCGCACTCACCCGC
Source organism: Streptomyces sp. NPDC060184 (assembly GCF_042728795.1). Lineage (NCBI taxonomy): Bacteria > Bacillati > Actinomycetota > Actinomycetes > Kitasatosporales > Streptomycetaceae > Streptomyces > Streptomyces sp. NPDC060184. The sequence goes on along the minus strand of NZ_JBHWYX010000003.1, from coordinate 115,920 downwards.
GCCCGCGCGGACACGGTCGGCCTGGCGCTCTCCCGCCCCGCCCGGATGCTGGGGGTGGAGCCGTTCTTCATGGAGCTGATCAGCGGCATCGAGAGCGAACTCTCCGCCGGAGGCTGCGCGTTGCTGCTCCAGGTGGTGAGCGGACCGGCGCAGGAGCTGGAGGTGTACCGGCGCTGGTGGGGCGAGGGCCGGGTGGACGGGGTGTTCCTCGCCGACCTGCGCGAGCCGTACCCGGGCGAGCCGGACCCGCGCGTCACGGGCGTCGCCGCGCTCGGGCTGCCCGCCGTCGCGATCGGCCACCCCTCGGCCGCCGGTCCGCTGGTGCCGGTGTGGTCCGACGACGCGGCGGCGCTCCGCGACACCCTGGCGTACCTCCACGCGCTCGGCCACCGCCGGGTGGCCCGCGTCGCCGGGCTCGCGGAGCTGACGCACACCCGGCTCCGCGACCGCGAACAGCACCGGACGTGCGCCGAACTCGGCCTGGGCGCACCGGTGGTGGTGCACACCGACTACTCCGGGGACGAGGGCGCGCACGCGACCCGCCGGCTCGTCAGCGCACCGGACCGGCCGACCGCGATCATCTACGACAACGACATCATGGCCGTCGCGGGGCTCTCGGTCGCCCAGGAGATGGGCCTTGAGGTGCCCGCCGACCTCTCGCTGGTCGCCTGGGACGACTCGCAGCTCTCGCAGGTCGTCCGGCCGCCGCTGACCGCGCTGAGCCGGGACATCCCGGCGTACGGGGCGCTGGCCGCACGCACCCTGCTGACCCTGGTCGCCGAGGGCGCGGCCGAGGCGAGCGAGGACCCCGCCGCCCGTCTCGTCCCGCGCGGCTCGACGGCCCCACCGCGCTGACCTGGCGGTTCGCCGCCGGGCCGCCGCGCCGGACCGGCGGTACGCCGCCACCCGGCCCCGGTGTCATACCGGAGGAGGAGGCGGGTCCCACCCCGGTGCGACTCAAGAGTGCCACCGGAACGGGCACCGGGGCTGACGACCGGGGCGGCGGGCGCGGGGAGGATGGGAGGGCCCCGAAGGTACCGCCGGTCCGGCCCCGGACCCGTCCCGGGGCCGTCGCACTCCACCCCCGTCCCCTCAGGAGCGTCCCTGTGACCACCGCACCCCCCGTCCCCCGTGCCACCGGCGTCGCCGCGCGCGCCACGGAGCTGTCGAAGGTCTACGGCCAGGGCGAGACCCAGGTGGTCGCGCTGGACCGGGTCTCCGTGGACTTCCCGCAGGGCGAGTTCACCGCGATCATGGGCCCCTCCGGCTCCGGCAAGTCCACGCTGATGCACTGCGTGGCCGGGCTCGACACGTTCAGTTCCGGGTCGGTGCGCATCGGCGACACGGAGCTCGGTTCGCTCAAGGACAAGCAGCTCACCCAGCTCCGCCGGGACAAGATCGGGTTCATCTTCCAGGCGTTCAACCTGCTGCCTACGCTGACCGCGCTGGAGAACATCACGCTCCCGATGGACATCGCGGGCCGCAAGCCGGACGCCGCCTGGCTGCAGCAGGTCATCGACATGGTCGGCCTCTCGGACCGGCTGAAGCACCGGCCGACCCAGCTCTCCGGCGGCCAGCAGCAGCGGGTCGCGGTGGCCCGCGCGCTGGCCTCGCAGCCCGAGATCATCTTCGGCGACGAGCCGACCGGGAACCTCGACTCCCGGTCCGGCGCGGAGGTCCTGGGCTTCCTGCGCAACTCCGTGCGCGAGCTGGGCCAGACCGTCGTGATGGTGACCCACGACGCCGTCGCCGCCTCCTACGCGGACCGGGTGATCTTCCTCGCGGACGGCGCGGTCGTCGACGAGATGGCGCGGCCCACGGCCGACGGCGTGCTGGACCGGATGAAGGCGTTCGACGCCAAGGGCCGCACCAGCTGACCCCGGGCGGGCGCGTCGGCCCTCACGCGGCAGAGCGGCGACGCCCTTCCGCCGCACCGCCCCCGGCCCCCGTCCCCGTACAGCCCCGTCCCGTCCCGTTCCCGTACGGCTCCGCCTCCGCACGGCCCCGTTCCCGTACCGCCCCCGTACCCCGGGCGTGCCGCGCCCTTCCCCGGGCGCCCCCGGACCTCATCCCAGGACACACACATGTTCCGTACCGCCCTGCGCAATGTGCTGGCGCACAAGGCCAGGCTGTTGATGACCGTGCTCGCGGTCATGCTCGGCGTCGCCTTCGTCTCCGGCACGCTGATCTTCACCGACACCCTCGGCAACGCCTTCCGCAACCAGTCCGCCAAGAGCTACGACGACGTCGCCGTCGCCATCTCGACCTCGGGAGGCCACCGCGACGGCGGTACCCCCGAAGGCATCGACGCGGCGACCCTGGAGAAGATCCGGGCGCTGGACGGCGTCGCCGGGGTCACCGGGCGGGTCTCCGGATTCGCCGGGGCAGCCGACCGCGACGGCAAGCTCATCGGCAGCGGCTGGTCCACCAGCGGCGGCAACTTCGCCCCCGGCAAGGACGGCGAGGACCCCGCGTACACCTTCACCTCCGGTGACGGACCGGCGAAGGACGGCCAGATCGCCCTGGACCGGGCCTCCGCCGACAAGGGCGGCTACCACGTCGGCGACACGGTGCGCGTGGCGACCAACGGGCCCGTGAAGGAGTACGCCCTCACCGGCGTCTTCACCACCGAGGACGGCGCGGTCAACGCGGGCGGCAGCCTGGTCCTCTTCCAGGAGGCCACCGCGCAGCGGCTGTTCCTGCGGGCCGGTGAGTTCCAGGAGGCCACCGTCACCGCGGCCCCCGGCGCCTCGGACACCGCGCTGCTGGCCGAGGTGAAGTCCCTGCTGCCCAGCGGCGCCGACGCCCGCACCGGGCAGGCGCTCGCCGACGAGCAGGCGAAGCAGATCGAGGACGGGCTGGGCAATCTCGACACGATCCTGCTGGTCTTCGCCGGGATCGCGCTCTTCGTCGGCGTCTTCCTGATCGCCAACACCTTCAGCATGCTGATCGCCCAGCGCACCCGGGAGCTGGCGCTGATGCGTGCCGTCGGCGCGTCCCGTCGGCAGGTGAAGCGGTCGGTGCTGATGGAGGCGGCCGTGGTGGGCCTCGTCGCCTCGGCGGTCGGCTTCGCGGTGGGTACCGGCCTGGCCGCCGCGCTGCGCTCCGCGATGGGTCTGATCGGCGGGAAGATTCCGGCCGGTCCGCTGGTGATCGCCCCGGGCACGGTACTCGCCGCCTTCGCGGTGGGCGTCCTGATCACCGTGTTCGCCGCCTGGCTGCCCGCCCGCCGGGCCGCGAAGATCGCCCCGGTGGCCGCGATGAGCAGTGTGCACGCGGTGGCCGGCACCCGTTCGCTGGTCGTGCGGAATTCGATCGGCGGCGCCGTCGCCCTGCTGGGGGCGGCCGGGATCGTCGGCGGCGCCGCCGCGGCGGACGGAAACGGCCGGAAGCTGATCGCCGCCGGCGCCTTCCTGGCCCTGATCGGGATCATCGTGCTGATCCCGCTGCTGTCGCGGCCGTGCATCGCGCTCGTCCGCCCGCTGCTGACCCGGGTGTTCGGCGTGTCCGGGAAGCTGGCCGCGCAGAACGCGGTGCGCAACCCGCGCCGCACCGGTGCCACCGCCTCGGCCCTGGCGATCGGGCTGACCCTGGTCACCGGCATCTCGGTGCTGGGCGTCACCCTCGGCCAGGCGGTCGACCGGATGACGACGGACAACATCAAGGCCGACTACCTGGTCTCGATGGCGAGCGGCGACGCGCTGGACTCGTCCGCCCTGACCGCGCTGCGGAAGGCCGACGGCATCACCGCCGTCTCCCCGCAGCAGGCGAACTGGCTCACGGTCGGCGGCAAGCACCACGCGGCGTCCGGCGTCACCCCGGGCGACGTGGAGAAGCTCTTCGCGCTCAAGACGGTCACCGGTTCGCTGGACTCGCTCGCCGAGGGCCGGATCGCGGTCGACGACGACACCGCCCGGAACAACCACTGGAAGGCCGGTGACACCCTGCCGGTGACCTTCGAGGACGACAAGAAGGGCGAGGTGACGATCGGCGCGGTCTACGAGGCCAACGAGTTCGTCTCCCCCGTCCTGCTCCCGGAGGACCTCGCGAACGCCCACACCGAGACCGCCGACATCCGGGAGATCTGGCTGACGACCGAGGGCGGCGCCTCCGCCGCGAACGAGCAGGCCGTCGTGGACGCACTGGGCGACAACCCGGCGATGACCGTGATGGACCGGCAGGACATGCGGGACATGTTCGGCGGCTTCGTGAACCTGGCGCTGAACATCATGTACGGCCTGCTGGCGATGGCTCTGCTCATCGCGGTGCTCGGGGTGGTCAACACCCTGGCGATGTCGGTGTTCGAGCGCAAGCAGGAGATCGGGATGCTGCGGGCGATCGGCCTGGACCGGGCCCGCGTCAAGCGGATGATCCGGCTGGAGGCCGTGGTGATCTCGCTCTTCGGCGCGCTCGTCGGCGTCCTGCTCGGGACGTTCCTGGGGTGGGCGATCGGCCGGACGATCGCCGCAGCACTCCCCCAGTACGAGCTGGTCATCCCGTGGGGCCGCATCGGGATCTTCCTGCTGCTGGCCGCGCTGGTCGGCGTCCTCGCCTCGCTCTGGCCCGCCCGCAGCGCCGCGCGGCTGAACATGCTGACGGCGATCAAGACGGAGTGACCGATCAAGACGGAGTGACCGAGGGTCCGTTACGGGCCTTCCGGGGGCTTACCGTCCGGGGGCTTACGGGGCGCACCGGGGCCCTCGACGGCCCTGACCGCCTTGACGGAAACCAGGGGCCGGAGACCGCCATTTTCGACGCGGTCTCCGGCCCCTGGTGCGTACAGCCCCCTTGCGCGGGGTGTGCCGCCGGGCGGGTCAGTCGGTGGCGGAGGCCGTCCAACGGCGGGAGCGGGCCGGCATGCGGGAGTGTCCGGCGTCCGTCGGCTTGACCGCGAGGATCTGGTTGACGCCGATCTTGTTGTGCTCGAAGGAGAGGGCGGACGCCGCCATGTAGAGCCGCCAGACCCGGGCCCGTCCGGGCGAGGTGGCCGCGACCGCGGCGCTCCAGTTGTCCTCAAGGTTCGCGACCCACTGACGCAGCGTCAGCGCGTAGTGTTCGCGCAGCGCTTCGACGTCACGGGCCTCGAAACCCGCTTCCTCCAGAATCCCCAGCGTCCGCCCCACCGGGGCGAGTTCGCCGTCGGGGAAGACGTAGGCGTCGATGAACTCATCGATCTGGTAAGCATCTTCGTCCTTCTCGGGACGGCGGGCGATCTGGTGGTTGAGCAGCCTGCCGCCGGGCTTGAGGAGGGCGAAGAGGTCGTCGGCGTACTCGCGGTAGCGGACCGAGCCGACGTGTTCGGCCATGCCGATGGAGGAGATCGCGTCGTAGGGCCCGTCGCGCACGTCCCGGTAGTCCTGCACCCGGATCTCGACGCGGTCCGTCAGCCCTTCCTCGGCGACCCGCTTGCGGGCGTAGGCGGCCTGTTCGACGGAGAGGGTCACGCCGGTGACGACGGCGCCGTACTCGCGGGCCGCGTGGATGGCCATGGAGCCCCATCCGCACCCGACGTCCAGCAGGCGGTCGCCCTCCTTGAGGGCGAGCTTGCGGCAGACCAGGTCGAGCTTGTCGCGCTGGGCGTCCTCCAGGGTGCCGCCGTCCTCCCAGTAGGCGCAGGAGTAGACCATGGACGGGCCGAGGACCATCTCGTAGAAGTCGTTGCCCACGTCGTAGTGGTGACTGATGGCCTCCTTGTCCCGGCGCCGGGTGTGCAGCGGTCCGGTGCGGCGGCGGTGCATCTCCTCGGCGGGCGGAGCGGGCGGCGGGTAGGGGCCCGCGAGCTGGGCGAGGCCCTTCGCGAAGGCCCGGACCTTCGGGTCGCGCAGCGGGTGGACGGCGTCCTTGGCGTCGACGCCCCGCTCCCAGAGGAGAGAGGCGATGCTGTCGAGCGCCTCGTACAGATTGCCCTCGACGTCGATCTCGCCCGCCACCCAGCCCCGGGCCAGACCCAGCTCGCCCGGCTTCCAGAGCAGTCGGCGCAGCGCGCGGCGGTGGCGGATGACGAGAGCGGGGGCGTCCGGCGGTCCGGCCTCACTGCCGTCCCAGGCCCGGATACGGACCGGAAGACGTTCTCCGAGCAGATCCGTGAGAAGAGCGGTCAGCCGCGACGCGGCGTCTGCCATGGCGCACACCTCCGTGGTGGTGTTTCCCAAAATGCCCATATGCGTACACATGCATCATCGCCCCGCCGGTGCGCACCAACGCCACGCCGAGGTAACACATGCGTCAACTCTGGCCGGAGCCACCGTCATCCCGCTACTGGGCAATGCTTGGGCAAAGTGCATGTAGTCACCAAGTATCCGTCGCGGGCGACGCCTCTTCCCTCAGGGAGCACCCGCCCGGGTACGCCGAAGGGGCCGCCCGCACCACGGATGGCGGACGGCCCCTTCGGGTCGCACTGGTACTACAGGTCATGCGGGGTCGTGCGGATCGCGCACGTGCCGAAGGCTCCTCGGTGGACGGAGCCGACGCGCCCTCGCGGGAGCGCCGCCGGGGTCAGGAGGCCTTGGCCTTCTCGCCCTCGGGCTTCGCGGCGGCGGGAGCCGGAGCCGGCTTGGCCGCCTCGTAGAACTCCTCGCGCGGCGTCTCCATGGCACCCAGGGAGACGACCTCACGCTTGAGGAACATCGCGAGGGTCCAGTCGGCGAAGACGCGGATCTTGCGGTTGAACGTCGGCATCGCCATGCCGTGGTAGCCACGGTGCATGTACCAGGCGAGACGGCCCTTGAGCTTGATCTTCACCTTGCCCATGACGATCATCGCGACGCCCTTGTGCAGGCCGAGACCGGCGACCGCACCCTTGTTGGCGTGGCTGTACTCCTTCTGCGGGAAGCCCCGCATGCCGGAGACCACGTTGTCGCCGAGGACCTTGGCCTGGCGCAGCGCGTGCTGGGCGTTCGGCGGGCACCAGGCGTTCGGGTTGCCGGCGCGGCGGCCGACCATGTCCGGGACCTGGGCGTTGTCGCCGGCGGCCCAGATGTAGTCGGTGCCCTGAACCTGGAGCTTCTCGCTGGTGTCCACGTGGCCACGCGGGCCGAGCGGCAGACCGAAGCGGGAGAGCGCCGGGTTCGGCTTCACACCGGCGGTCCACACGATGGTGCTGGAGTCGACCTCGAGGCCGTTCTTCAGCACGACGTGACCGTCGACGCAGCTGTCCATGGAGGTGGAGAGGTAGATCTCCACGCCACGGCTCTCCAGGTGCTCCTTGCCGTAGGCGCCCAGCTTCGGGCCCACCTCGGGCAGGATCTTGTCGGCGGCGTCGACAAGGATGAAGCGCATGTCCTCGCGCTTGACGTTCGTGTAGTACTTGGCCGCGTCCCGGGCCATGTCCTCGACCTCACCGACGGTCTCCGCACCGGCGAAGCCACCGCCGACGAAGACAAAGGTCAGCGCCTTGCGGCGGATCTCCTCGTCGGTCGTGGAGTCAGCCTTGTCCAGCTGCTCCAGGACGTGGTTGCGCAGGCCGATGGCCTCCTCGATGCCCTTCATGCCGATGCCCTGCTCGGCGAGGCCGGGGATCGGGAAGGTGCGGGAGACCGCGCCCATCGCGATGACGAGGTAGTCGAACGGCAGCTCATAGGCCTCGCCGACGATCGGCGCGACCGTGGCGACCTTGCGCTCCTGGTCGATGGTCGTCACACGACCGGTGAGAACCTCAGCCTTGGGCAGCACGCGTCGCAAGGGGACGACGACATGCCGAGGCGAGATGCTGCCTGCGGCAGCTTCGGGGAGGAAGGGCTGGTACGTCATGTACGAGCGCGGGTCGACAACCGTGACGGTCGCCTCTCCGTAGCGCATCTTCTTGAGAATGCGTCGAGCTGCGTACAGGCCTACGTACCCACCGCCTACAACGAGGATCCTGGGACGCTCCGTGGTGCTCATGCAATCGAGTATCCACCCAGCCCCGGGGGGTACCTCGTGAGCCCCTTCACAAGGTTGGGTGCCCCCTCTGCTACACTGCGCGGCCCGCGTGACCCAGGTCATGGTCCACACGGGGAACCACAGCCTCGTGGCGAACGTTGTTCACCGCCTGTGAGCTGGCCCTTGGCCCCGGAACGACAGCCCGTAGCGTCCCTTTCGCCCCCTCCGCATCCCCCGCGCGCACCACGCGGGGGACACCCGCGCGTAGCGCACAAAACGTACGCACAGGCCCATTCGAACCCGTGAGAGCGAAGAACTTGGCCCGTCGGGACCGAATTCCTTGTGAAGAACTTCACGAAGGTCGCGGCGGCACCTCCCCGGACGACCCCTCCGACCCCCTCGTCACCCGTCGGAACGCCTCAGTAAAGCATCAGAAGTGCAGGCCGGGCCGCATGTGAGCGCACGCATCCCGGGAGGTGAGGTTGCGCGCCGGGAGGGTCCCGGGCGAGGTCACGGGCCGGGCCGACGGGCGGACCGGCGGCCGGACGCGCGGACCCGCCCCGGGTGCGCACACACTGGACATATGACCACAAGGAGAACCGTGACGGTCCGGGAGGCCTGCGCGGACCCCGCCGCCCCCATCGACCACGCCGAGCAGGGCGAACCCACGGTGATCACGCGCGACGGCACCCCGGTGGCCGCCGTGGTGCCGATCGCGGACTTCGAGGCCCTGGAGGAGGCGGCCGACGTGCTCGACATGGAGGCGGTGCTCTCCGGGGTCGACCCCACCACGACCGTGGCCGAACTGCTGACGGACGTCCTCGGGGACCACTCGGGGGCGGCGGAGGAAGAAGACAAGGACGAGGACGAGGACGGCGACGAGCGAGACGGCGGAGAGGGCGGAACCGGGGACGGGAAGCGCTGAGTGCGGCTGGCCGTGTTCGCGCCGGGAGGCGTCCGCAGGTGCGCGATGCCCATCCTTCCCGGACGACCTGCGGGGACCCCTCCGGTGCCGCGCCCGGCACTAGAGTGGGGACGAGGCACGCGTCCGTGGACCGCAACGTGGAGGAGCTGACCATGAGCACTGCCCCGAATCTGTCTCTCCCGCCGCGCGGCCCCGAGGAGCCCCATCCCCTGCGGACGATCCGAGAGATCCGGGAGTCTCTGCCCGAACACCAACTCGCCCATTTCGATGCCGAACTGGCCGACACCGACATCGATGCCTTGCCCGGCATACTTCACCGCTGGGCGACCCTGGGCCGCGACAGCTTTCTCGACCAGCTCACGGCAACCCCGTTCGAGGGCCTGGAGTTCGGACAGCGGTCGTACGACGATGCGGCGGGCAGCGAGTGATCCATCTGCTCGACACCAATGTCGTCGCCGAGCTCACCACTCGACCGAGACCCGCACCAGCCGTTGTCGCCTGGGCCCTCTCGGTTCCCTCCCCGTCCCTCCAGCTCAGCGTCATCACCATCGCGGAGATCGAGGCGGGCATCGAGCGGATGCCCGCCTCGGAGCGACGCACCGCATTCGGCCTTGCGCTCATGAACATCCGTAGCCAGTACCGGGGCCGGATCGCCTCTGTCGGTGAGCGGGAGGCACTCGCGTATCTCGCCCTCCACCGGAAGCTCAAAAGCGCCGGAACCAGCATCGATCCGCCCGACGCGCTGATCGCCGCCACCGCCTTGGCGAACGACTGGACGCTGGTGAGCCGCAACACCAAGCACCTGGCTCGATCAGGCGCGCGTCTTCTCAACCCCTGGGACTACCGGGGATAGGCCGTCGAGCCGGAGCCCACCCACGCGAGGCACCCGCAGGCTCCGGCCCACGGGTGCCTTCCACAGCCTCCCGTCCGCGGACGGGGTCTCCGGCTCGTGGACCGACCGCGCTCCCTCCTCGGCCGCGACCTCCGCGCCCCGCGCCCTCCTCAGTCGCGGCGCCGGACGTACAGCCGGTTGCCCTTCGGGCCGGTCCACTCCACCCGGACGACCCCGGGCACGGCGGCGTCGGCGAGGCGGGAGGCGTTGGACCAGTAGCCGACGTTCGGGTTGCGGAAGAAGGTCGCCCACAGCTGCCCGCGGTGGTCCTCGAAGAAGTTGTTGTGCCCGGCGCCGACGCCGACGGTCCAGCGCTGCGAGTACGGCCCCTCGAAGGTGTCGGAGACGGCGGCGACGGCGTCGTACTGGTACTGGACGCGTCCGGCCGCCGCGGTGTCGTAGCCCTGGCGGGTGGTGCCGTCGGCGTTGACCGAGGTCCGGTCCCAGGCGGCCTGGAGCAGGAAGTACTTGCCGCCGTACTTGAACACGTACGCGCCTTCGAGGTACGGCTCGGGCGCGTAGGGCGTCTGGCGGAACGCCGGGAGGCCCGTCGCGGGGACGATGTCCTCCATGTCGTCGCGGAACCTGGCGTACAGGTTGTTGTGCAGCACCAGCCAGGCGTCGTCGCCCTCGGAGTACAGGCTGCCGTCGATGTGGTGGTACGCACCGGGCGCGATGAAGGCGGGTCCGCCGATGAAGGAGTCCCCGAACGGCTTGTCGAGATTGCCCTCGATCAGCCGGTACGGGCCCTCCACGCCCCCCTCACTGACGAGCAGGAACGAGCCGACCTTCCGGGAGTGGTCACCCATGCACGCGACGATGTACCAGGTGTCGCGGAAGCGGTGCACCTCCGGCGCCCATGCCTCGCCGCGCTTGCCGAACTGGCTGTCGTACCAGTACTCCTGCCAGGGGGCGACGACCGTGCGGCCGGGCCGGTTCTCGTCCACGAACTCGGGCGACCACACCTTGCCCTTCTCCGCGCCGGGGCGGATTCCGGTCGTGTCCGCCAGTTTCCAGGGCCCCTTGAGGTCGCGCGCCGTCCACACGAAGATGCCGTCGTTCCAGGGTCCGGCGATGTCGAGACCCGGCACCCGCGTGGTGCCCGTGGCGACGTACAGCGGACGGCCGTCGACCTCGAAGCAGTTGACGTACGTGTCGCGCATCCAGACCCGCCCGAGCTCTTCGTCCCGCGGGCGCAACTCCAGTGGCAGAACGAAGGAGTTGTCCTCCCTCGGCCAAAGGTCCTCGCGGACGTCGGCGGTGCCGTAGGGGGCGGGATCGGGCCAGTTCGCGGGGTACCTCCCCCGGCCACCGGAAGCGCCCTTCGGTACCGCGTGTGCGGCGGACTCGGAGCCGGCGGACACGTGCGGCGCGGCCTGCGCCGCCTGCGCGGGCAGGGCCACCGCCGCCCCCAGCCCGGCGGCTCCGGCCAGCAGGGCGCGGCGCCCGACGGGCGGCAGGTTCTCGTGGCTGTTCATCGGTCAGCTCTCCTTCGTCGGGAGTACGGGACGCCGGGCGCGGGCACCGCGCGCCCGCATCAAGTGCGGGCGCAGGAAGAGGCGTTCAACCCGGCGCACGGCACGCAGCGGGGCGCGACGCCGCCGCGGCACGGACAGCCGCAGTCCAACGCCCGCTGCGGGCAGGGAAATCGAAAGGTCAGCGCGAACCCGGACAGTCGGTCCACCCGTGGCACGGCACTCCCGCACGGGGCGCCACACCTCGCTCGGAGCGAGTCGACGCAGTGACCTCGGATGGCATGCGACCAGCATGGGAAGCCCTGATGATCTACGTCAAGGGGTCGCCGATTTAATCCGGATGCCCTGGGCGTGTGTCGGAAGTGGCGCCGTCCGCCCGGAGGCCGGACAGGCGGGACTTTCGACACACGCCCGAGGCCGTGACCCGGCTCACGGCCCGATCGGCGGCACCGGGATCTGCGACAGGCCAACGGCCCGGGTGAACGCCGCCGCCCCCGGACGGAAACCTCACCGATCCGTCGGCGCGCGATGGGATCGGCCACGCGCTCGGGCTGCCGGCGGGAGCCACTGAAGGGATGAGCCGCTGCCGCATGCGTACGAGATGCCTACCAGACGCCCACGAGATCGCGCTCAGGCCGCCAAGAGCGCGATCCCGTCGAGTATTGCCCCCGAAGTGCGCTTCGCTCGACTCGGCACGTGTACACACTGGCGCGTACACTCTTTTCATGACTGAGACGACCGCGACCGTGCGAGAAGCCCGCGCCCACCTCGCGGACCACATCAATCGCGCCGAGGAGGGAACACCCACGGTGATCACCCGTAACGGGGAGCCCGTGGCCGCCGTGGTGCCGATCTCCGACTACTACGCGCTGGAGGACGCGGCGGACGTCTTGCTGGCGCGGGAAGCGGAGGCGGTCCTGGCCGAGGGCGGCCCGACCGTGACCATGGCCGAGTTGCTGGCCGATCTGTTCACCGAACGCTCCGAAGGCGCGGCGTGAAGTACGCGTTCCGGTTCACCGCCGCGGCACAGCGACAACTCCGTGCCATCGACCGGCCTGCCGCCATGCGCATCCTGGCCGCGCTGACCGCGCTCGGCGAAGATCCGTACCGCGAAGACGCCGACGTCAAGAAACTTGTCGGCTCCTCAGGTCTCTACCGCCTCCGGGTCGGGAACTACCGGGTCGCCTACCAGATCGAGAACGACGAACTGGTGATCCCCGCCGTCAAGGTCGGCGACCGGCGCGACGTCTACCGCAGCACCTGAGACAGAGGACGGGCCCGGGAGCGCCACGCCCCGGGCCCGTCCACCACTCAGCGGATCACTCGCCGCCGAGCGTCGCCGCTCCAAGGGCGATCCCGTCCAGAATGTCGTGCTCGCTGACCACGATCTCCTTCGCCCCCGTGCGCCGCATCAGGGCCTGGAGGATCAGGGCGCCCGAGGCGATGACGTCGACCCGGCCTGGGTGCATCGCGGGGATCGCGGCGCGTTCGGCGTGGGTGGAGGCGAGCAGGCGGGTGGTGATCTCCTCCACGCGGGCCAGCGGGATCCGGGAGTGGTGGATGGCCTCGGAGTCGTACTCCTTCAGGTCCAGCGCGATCGCGGCGATGGTGGTGACCGTACCGGCGAGGCCGACGAGAGTGGTGGCCTCGGTGAACGGGACGGTCTCGGCGGCGAGGTCGAGGGCCGCGTCGATGTCGGCGCGGATCGCGGCGATCCGGGCCTCGGTCGGCGGGTCGATCTTCGCGCCGTCCTGGACGAGGTGGCGCTCCGTCATGCGGACGCAGCCGATGTCGACCGAGCGGGCGGCGCGGACCGTCTCGTCGCCGAGGACGAACTCGGTGGAGCCGCCGCCGATGTCGACCACGAGGTACGGGGAGGCGAAGCCGTGGCCGCTGTTGGCGTGGAGCTCCTTGGTGGCGCCGTCGAAGGAGAGCTGGGCCTCCTGGTCGCCGGTGATCACCTCGGGCTCGACGCCGAGGATCTCGTGGACGCCCCGGACGAAGTCGGCGCTGTTCTCGGCGTCGCGGGAGGCGGAGGTGGCGACGAAGCGGATCTTCTCGGCGCCCAGCTCCTCGATGGCCCCGGCGTACTCGCGGCAGGCGGCGAACGTACGCTCCAGGGCCTCGGGGGCGAGGCGGCCGGTGCGGTCGACGTCCTGGCCGAGGCGGACGATCCGCATCCGGCGGTCCAGCTCGGTGAAGCCACCGGTGGCGGGGTCGATGTCGGCGACGAGCAGCCGGATGGAGTTGGTGCCGCAGTCGACGGCGGCGACGCGGGTGGTGGTCACGCGGACTCCTCGGCGGGCTTTTCGGGGGTGCACGGGGTCACGCAGGGGCCCTTGGCCCACCACTCGGGGAGCATGGCGATGGCTTCGTCGCCGAGCGGGTTCACGCCGGGTCCCGCGGCCAGCGAGTGCCCGACGAGGACGTGCAGGCACTTCACCCGGTCCGGCATGCCGCCGGCGCTGGGGAAGCCTTCCAGGACCTCGATGGCGTCGCGGCGGGCGATGTAGTCCTCGTGCGCGGCGCGGTAGGAGGCGGCGAGCTCCGGGTCGGTGCCCAGGCGCTCGGTCATCTCCTTCATGACGCCGTTCGCCTCCAGCGTGCCGATCGCGGAGGCGGCACGCGGGCACGTCAGGTAGTACGTCGTCGGGAACGGCGTGCCGTCCTCAAGACGGGGCTGGGTCTCCACCACGTCCGGGTTGCCGCAGGGGCAGCGGTGCGCGATGGCGCGCAGCCCGCGCGGCGGCCGTCCGAGCTGCTGCTCGAACGCGGCGATGTCCGCGTCGGTGGGCGGAGTGGATTCGGTCTGCGGAGGGGGCGTGTCCATGCCTGCCTTGGTTCTGCTCGGAGGTGCTGCCGTGGAGTGCGGTACGGAAAAGGGCGCGGGTGCGTCGCGACGGGTGCGCGCGTCCGCTCGGACCAGTGTGCCTGGCGGACCGGTGTGCCCGGCCCGGCGGGGCGCGGCTCAGCCGCCGTGGGAGGAGTCGTCCGCGTCGCTGCCGGAGCCGTCCGCGCTGTCCACGCCGTCCCAGAGGTTGGCGTCCCAGGAGCGGCCGTCGGCGCCGGGTTCGCCCCGGTCGTCGGCCGCCGCGTCGGGGTCGACGACGGTGTAGCCGGTCTCGCCGGGGAGTACGTAGTGGAGGTGTTCGCGGGCGAGGCGGCGGATGTACGCGTCGTCCTGGAGGCGGGCCTTCTCGTCCCGCAGCTCCTCGGCGCGCTTCCCGGCGTCCTGGAGGGTCCGCTCCTGGTCGGCGATCTCCTCGCGCTGGGAGACGTACTGCCGCATCGGGTACGCCAGCGCCACGATCAGGGTGCAGACGATCAGGGCCAGGAACGCGGCGCGGCCGGTGAGCCGGGAGCGGTGGGCCTGGCGGCGGTTCTGGGAGCGGTAGACGCGGGCCGCCGTCTGCTCGCCGAGCAGCCGCAGCCTGGTCGCGGTGGAGAACCGGTCGCGGTCCTTCACGGCCATGTTCATGCCTCCCCGTCACGCACGTCCGTCCCCGCACACGGTACGGGACCGAGTGCGGGGACGGACGGAGGCTGGTGGAGCGGGCCCTCGCGGGCCGCGGATCAGCCCTTGAAGCGGGGGAACGCCGAGCGGCCGGCGTACACCGCGGCGTCGTCGAGGATCTCCTCGATGCGCAGCAGCTGGTTGTACTTGGCGACGCGGTCCGAGCGGGCCGGGGCGCCGGTCTTGATCTGGCCGCAGTTCACGGCGACGGCGAGGTCGGCGATGGTGACGTCCTCGGTCTCACCGGAACGGTGGGACATCATGCACTTGAAGCCGTTGCGCTGGGCGAGCTCGACGGCGTCCAGGGTCTCGGTCAGCGAACCGATCTGGTTGACCTTGACGAGCAGGGCGTTGGCCGAGCCCTCCTCGATGCCGCGGGCGAGGCGCTCGGGGTTGGTCACGAAGAGGTCGTCGCCGACGATCTGGACCTTGGAGCCGAGCTTGTCGGTGATGACCTTCCAGCCGGCCCAGTCGTCCTCGTACAGCGGGTCCTCGATGGAGACCAGCGGGTACGCGGAGACGAGCTCCTCGTAGTACTCGGTCATCTCGGCGGCCGAGCGGGACTTGCCCTCGAACTCGTACGTGCCGTCCTTGTAGAACTCGGACGCGGCGACGTCGAGCGCGAGCGCGATGTCGCGGCCGGGGACGAAGCCGGCCTCCTTGATGGCCTCGACGATGAGGTCGAGGGCGGCGCGGTTGGACTCGAGGTTCGGGGCGAAGCCGCCCTCGTCGCCGAGGCCGGTGGAGAGGCCCTTGGTCTTGAGGACCTTCTTCAGCGTGTGGTACGTCTCGGCACCCCAGCGAAGGGCCTCGGAGAAGGACTCCGCGCCGATCGGGGCGATCATGAACTCCTGGATGTCGACGTTGGAGTCGGCGTGCGACCCACCGTTGAGGATGTTCATCATCGGAACGGGCAGCAGGTGCGCGTTCGGGCCGCCGAGGTAGCGGAAGAGCGGGAGGTCGGAGGCCTCGGAGGCGGCGTGCGCGACGGCCAGCGAGACGCCGAGGATGGCGTTGGCGCCGAGCGAGCCCTTGTTCTCCGTGGCGTCCAGGTCGGACATCGCCTGGTCGATCAGGCGCTGCTCGGTGGCGTCGTAGCCGACGAGCTCCGGGCCGATCTGCTCGATGACGGCGAGGACGGCCTTCTCGACACCCTTGCCCAGGTAACGCTTGGGGTCACCGTCGCGAAGCTCGACGGCCTCGAAAGCGCCGGTGGAGGCGCCGGACGGAACGGCAGCACGGCCCGTGCTGCCGTCGTCGAGACCAACTTCGACCTCGACCGTGGGGTTACCCCGCGAGTCGAGGATTTCCCGGGCTACGACGACGTCGATGGACGGCACGAGCATCTCCTTCTGGGATGTGACGCTGACTGTGCGGGGCTCTTGAGCCTTGCGACTAGAGCCTAACCGGACACAGGACATCGGCCAGCCGACCGTCCGTCCAGTGACACGGCGAGCCTACACATTGTTTCCGTACGGAACATAACGTGCGGCGGTACGGCGTCCGGCGGTCTGCCGTACGTCCGGAAAAGGGAGCCCCTTCTCCTTCTCCTCCGGGGCCGCCGCGCGGACGGCGCGTGCCGGAAAAGGCCCTGGCCCGGCGTGCGGGGGGAGTGCGCGCCGGGCCAGGGAGTGGGAAAGGGGTGCCGCCGGACACCCCCGTTCCGGGGAGGAGAGGTTCGTGACTACTTCAGGTGGAGCTGCTGACCCGGGAAGATGAGGTCGGCGTCCTCGACGATGTCGTGGTTCAGCTTGAACAGCTTCTGCCAGCCGCCCTTGACCCCCTGCTTCTCGGCGATGGTGCTGAGGGTGTCACCGGCGACGACCTTGTACTCGCCGTCGCCCTTCTCGACCTTGTCGCCGGTGGGCGTGGTGACGGTCTCGGACTTCTCGGCGGCGGGACGCTCCTCGCTGCGGGAGGCGGCCTGCGCGTCGGTGGAACGGTCCGACTGGGCCGAGGAGGCGCTGTCGGTCGAGGTGCTCGCGGAGGTGTCGGTGCTCGCGGAGGAGGAGCCCGTGTCGACGCCCGGGTCCACACCGTCGTTGGTGAGGTTGCCGGCACCGGCGCAGGACCAGGCGCCCGGACCCTGCATGTCGAGCAGCACCTCGGCGGTGGCGATCTGCTGCTCCTTGGTGGCCAGGTCGGCGCGGGGGGCGTACTTCGTACCGCCGGCGGCGGCCCAGCTGGACTGCGAGAACTGCAGACCGCCGTAGTAGCCGTTGCCGGTGTTGATGGACCAGTTGCCACCGGACTCGCACTGGGCGACGGCGTCCCAGGTGGCGACGGAGGCGGCGGAGGCGTTGGTGGCGCCCATCAGCGGGAGGGCGATGGCGGCACCGGCGACGCCGGCGAGCGTGGCCACACGGA
Source organism: Streptomyces sp. NPDC060184 (assembly GCF_042728795.1). NCBI lineage: Bacteria > Bacillati > Actinomycetota > Actinomycetes > Kitasatosporales > Streptomycetaceae > Streptomyces > Streptomyces sp. NPDC060184. The sequence continues at coordinate 98,887 of NZ_JBHWYX010000003.1, read as the reverse complement.
CGGCCTTGGACGAACGGCGGTGCTTACCCTTGCTGGACAGCAGCATGGAAGATCTCCTCACCGACGCCTGCGAGGTGAGCTGTCGGGTTCGGGCCAATGAGTTGCCCGGCCACACGTCCTTGCGTGTGGCTTCACCCCTAGCTGGTCCCGGCCCGCCCGTCGTTTCCGACGGGCCGTCCGATTCCGGCGGCTTACCTGGGTCCCCCGCTCCTGCCTACGGCGCTTTCGCGTCTGTTCCCTTCGACCGACGGCAGGATTCGGCGTGACGGTCGACGGGGCCCGCGGTGCGAGCGGCTCTGACCGTAAACAGAGGGAACCCCCACATTCAATGATGGACATATCAGACAATCAGACCTTACTGGCCACGCCTGAATAACCGTTTCCGCAGGTCAAAGCGGACATCTGCGAACCCCCGTGACCGCGACACGCCCAAACAGCGAAGAGACCCATGTCTCACTTTCGCAAAAGCGGACATAGGCCCCTTAACTGCCCCTCTTTTCGGGCGGTTTTCCCGAATTTGATCAGTTGGCGGGGGCGGTCTCCGCCGTGTCGGGAACGGTCTCCGGCGTGTCGGAAGTGGTCGCGCTCTCCGTGGAGGCGGTCGACGTCCCTCCGGTGGCCGTCTGCGTGGACAGGTCGAGCTCCTGGCCCGGCAGGATCAGGTCGGGGTTCGAGCCGATCACGTCCTCGTTGGCCTGGTAGAGCTCGGTCCAGCCGTCCGTCAGGTGCTGGGCGTCGGCGATCGCCCAGAGGTTGTCGCCGGACTGGACCGTGTACGTCCCGTCCGTCGCGAGCGCCGCGTCGTCGCGCGCGTCGCTGTCGCCGCGCGAGGCGTGCCGGCCGGACTCGCGCGAGGCGTCGGCGGCGGCCTCGTCCGGGTCGGGCGTGCCGCGGTGCTTGCCGCCCGTCGCGGTGTCACCGGTCGCCGCGTCCGTCGCGCTGTCGCTCGTACCCGCCGTCGCGCCGCCCTTCGCCCCGCCCTTGCCGGGGGTGGTGCTGCCCGGGGTGGCCGAGCCGGAGGGCGAGGGGGTGGCGGAGGCGTCGGGGCTCGGCGTGGCGCTGCTGCCGGTCGAGCCCGTCGAACCGGTCGTGCCGTTCGAGCCGGAGGCACCGGTCGCGTCCGACGTGTCCTGCGACCCGGTGGCGCCGGTCGAGGCGGGTGCGCCGCCCGCGTCCGGGATCGTGCCCGCCGAGGCGCCCGCGTCCGCCGCGGAGACGGAACCCGGGTCCACCCCGATGAGCGAGCCTGCGGGAGCGAGGCCGGAGATCACCGCGCACCCGGGCCACGCCTGCGGGCCCTTGGCGTCGAGGACCTTCTCCGCCACGGCTATCTGCTGGGTGCGGCTCGCGAGATCCGCGCGCTGCGCGTACTCCGTACCGCCGTAGGCCGCCCAGGTCTCCTGGGAGAACTGCAGTCCGCCGTAGTAACCGTTGCCGAAGTCGGCGCTCCAGGTGCCGCCGCTCTCGCATTCGGCGACCTTGTCCCAGGTGGTCGTGTCCGCGGCGCCGGCGCTGCCCGCGGCGAGGAGCGGAATCGCGAGGGCGGAGCCTGTCACGCCGGCTGCGACGACGATGGCGGGTGCCTGGCGAGGGCGGCGGTGTCTGCCGTTCGCGGAGCCCATGGGAGTGCCTTCCGTGTGACTGACGGGTGAACTGATGCGTCGAACCGTGAACCTAGCGGGACTCGAACGTGCGTCACAAGTCGATGCCTCGCAGATCACGTGAACATCACAGTGTTGACGGAGCGTCACTTCCGTAGAGCGCCGGGCCCGGCGTGAACTCCACGGGAAGGGTGCGCAGTCCACGCATGATGAGCCCGCCGCGCCACCGCAAATCGGTGCTTTCTCCCGCAAGACGCAGGTCAGGAAGGCGCCTCAGCAGGGTCGCGAGGGCCGTCCGGCCCTCCAGCCGGGCCAGCGGCGCACCCACGCAGTAGTGGATGCCGTGGCCGTAGCCGAGGTGCTGATTGTCACGCCGCGCGAGGTCCAGCCGGTCGGGGTCCTCGAAGCGCGCGGGGTCGCGGTCGGCCGCCGCGAGCACCACGAGCACGGGGTCGCCGGCCGCGATCTCCTCGCCGCCGACGGTCAGCGGTTCGGTGGCGTACCGCCAGGTGGCCAGCTCCACCGGGCCGTCGAAGCGGAGCAGTTCCTCGATGCCGGTGGCGAGCAGCTGCTCCTCCCCCGCCGCCAGGGACGCTTCGAGGCGGGCGCGCTCCCCGGGGTGGCGGAGCAGCGAGTAGGTGCCGTTGCCGATGAGGTTGACGGTGGTCTCGAAACCCGCGAAGAGAAGGATGAAGGCCATCGCGGCGGCCTCGTTCTCCGTCAGGTGCTCGCCGTGGTCGCTGGTCCGGATGAGTTCGGAGATCAGGTCGTCGCCCGGGTCCTCCCGCTTGCGGTGGATGAGTTCGGCGAGGTAGGCGCGCATCCGCTTCACCGAACGCGCCACTCCGCCGCGCGGCCCGCCGCCGTGGCGGATCATCATCCCCGCCCAGTCCCGGAAGTCGTCCTGGTCCTCCTCGGGCACTCCGAGCAGGTCGCAGATGGCGTAGATGGGGAGCGGGAACGCGAAGTCGTGGATGAGGTCGGCGGAGCCCGCGGCCACGAACCGGTCGATGAGCCGGTCCGTCAGCTCCTGCACGCGGGGCGCGAACTCCGCGACCCGGCGCGGGGTGAACGCCTTCGACACGAGCCGGCGCAGCCGGGTGTGGTCGGGCGGGTCGATGTTGAGCAGATGGGTCATCAGCTCGGCCTTGCGCTCCCCCGGGATCCCCGTCTTCCCCTTGGCGTGCGCGGACCCGGCGTGGTGGACCGGGTTCTTGGAGAGCCGGTTGTCGGCGAGCGCCTGCCGCGCGTCGGCGTACCGGGTGACCAGCCAGGCTTCGACCCCGCTGGGCAGCGTGGTGCGGTGCACCGGGCTGTGCTCCCGGAGCCAGGCGTACGCCGGGTACGGGTCGGTGGCGAACTCCCAGGTGAAGAGCTCGGGAGCGGCGGGCGCGCGGTGCGCGGGACATCCGGCGGGACCGGGGTCGCGGTCCGCGGGGCCGGCGCCGTCCGCCGGCCGGTCACTCATCGCCGGTGTCCGGACCGCTGACGCCCTCCGCCGCGAGGATCGCGTCGCGGTAGGCGCGGGCCGCCGCGCGCAGGGCGGCTTCCGGGTCGACGCCGTCGGCCTCGGCGCGGACCGCGAGGGCCAGCAGCTCGTAGCCGAGGGTGTCGCCGGTGGGCGGGGCGACGTCCAGGTCCGACCCGCGGACCCGGCTGCCGAGCTTCGCCGCGAGGGCCAGCGCGGGCTGACCGAGCGGGATGCCCTCGGTGACCGAGTCGCGTCGCTTCTCGACCGCCTTGGTGCGCAGCCAGTGCGCGTGGACGTCGTCGGGGGTCTCGGCGGTCGCGTCGCCGAAGATGTGCGGGTGGCGGCGGATCAGCTTCTCCACCAGCCCGCCCGCCACGTCGTCCACGGAGAACGGGGCCTCCGGGTCCTCCTCGGCGATCCGCGCGTGGAAGACGACCTGGAGCAGGACGTCCCCGAGCTCCTCGCGGAGTTCGTCGCGGTCGCCGTCCTCGATCGCCTCGACCAGCTCGTACGTCTCCTCGATGGCGTACTTGGCGAGGCTGCGGTGCGTCATCCGCGAGGTCCACGGGCAGTCCCGCCGGATCACGTCCATGACCTGGACGAGGTCGAGGAGCCGGGCGCCCGGCAGGTCGTACGAGCCGGGGAGCAGTTCCAGGTCCGGCATCCGCACCCGGCCGGAGCCGCCGAGGCGGGCGAGTCCGTCGGTGAGCCGCTGGTCGCCCTCGCCGCCGACCAGCACCACCACGGTCCGGTCCCCGGCGCAGGCGTCGACCAGTTCCTCGGCGGTCGGCTCGGCGTGCTCGACGGTGACGCCCGCCTCGCGCAGATACGGCAGCTGCACGTGGTCGGGGGCGCCGCACAGCACGCGGTCGGCGGTGCGCAGCGTCTGCCAGGCGGGCCAGGACAGCAGTCCGGGTGCGACTCGGTGGCTGGCGGTGAGGAGGACGACCCGGCCGGGTGCTTCAGCGTTCACCCGTCGAACCTACCCCGGCGGTGTGTCAGCCCGCCGGGACGGTCTCCTGCTGCCCGGAACCGTCCGCTCCGGCACCGTCCCCGCCGGATGCGGCGCCGTCGGTGCCGGTGGCCTTGGCGAGCCAGGGGGACTCGTAGGTGCCGAGGCGGATCTGCTGGTCGTCCCAGGCGCCGTAGCGCGGGTTGACGTCGATGTGCAGCGACTTCGACGCCTTGGTGAGGGCCGCCGTCACCTTCTGGGTGCCCTCCTGGGTCTGCAGGTCCGCGCCGAGCGACGCCGCCAGCTTCGGCAGCTGGACCTCCTGGCGCAGGTCGCCGTCGATCTGCTCCGGGGAGATCCAGCGCTCCTGGAGGAGGGTCGCGGCCAGTTCGTCCTCGCCGCCGTACTGGGCGACGGCCGCCTGGTGCACCTGCTGGAGCTCCTTGCGGCTGACGGTCACCCCGGCGTCCTCGGCCGCCCGGTCGAGGACCTGGCTGAAGATCAGCCGGTGCAGGGCGGCGCGCGGGAGCTGCCCGGACCCCTTCACCAGCTGGGCGGACTGCGGCGAGCTCTGCTGGGCGGCGCGCACCTCGGCGACGTCCGCCTGGAGGGTGGAGACCTCGATCCGCTGTCCTCCGACGATCGCGGCGGCGCCGGGGTGGGCCTCGCCGCCGCAGGCGGTGAGGACGGGTGCGGAGAGGAGGAGCGCGGCGGAGAGGGTGAGCGCGGTGCGACGACGGCGGTGCAAAGGAGCCTCCCGATGAGAGTTTGTGCATCAGTGCACAAAGCCTTGCGGTGATCGATGTTAGGCAGTGGTGGCCGAGGGGGCCACTGGTTCGACCAACGATTCGGGAGGAGTTGGGGATGTGGTGCCACCGGGCGGTGTCCGCGCGCCCGGCGGACGGCGCTCCGGGGCGGTCAGCCGCCGCGGACGTCCCGCTGATGGGTCAGCCGGCGGCGCAGCTCGGCGGGGAGCGGGTGGTGCGGGCCGTAGGAGCGCTCGGTGTCGTACAGCAGGGCCTGGAGCTGGGCGCGTCCCGCGGTGTGGTCGCCGACGGCGAGCAGCAGCAGACCGATGCGGTGGCGGATGTCGAAGGCCCGGCCGGGGTCGGGGGCGACGGTCCCGTAGACGTTCTCGTAGTACGGGAGGACCGCGCGGTACTCGTTGAGCGCGGCGGCCGTCTCGCCCAGCTGCTCCAGGCAGGTGGCGGCGTCGTAGCGGTACTGGAGGGTCTGCGGGTCTCCGGGGCCCGCCTCGGCGGTGCGGTCGTCGGCGAGGCGGCGGAGTTCGGGCAGGGCGCGGCGGTACTGGCCGTCGTCCATCAGCGTCGCCGCGTACTGCTTGCGGAGGATGCGGACGACGGGCGAGTGTTCGCCGTGCTCGGCGGCGGCGGTCGGCAGGATGGAGCCGAGGATGTCGACGGCCTGGGTGATCCGGCCCTCGCCGAGGAGCCGCTTGACGTCGTCGACGGCGCGCGCCACGTCGGCCCGGCCGGACGCCGGGCGCTGGGCGGGTACGGTCGGCGGGCCGAAGCCGGTGACCGGTGCGGGGGCCGGGGCGGTCGGCCGGTCGGGCCAGGGGGCGTGCGGGCGGAGGAACGGGCGGGTCGGGTCGAGCGGTCCGACGGGCGTCCCGCGCCCGGGGAGCAGCGGTGCGAGGGCCTCGTACACCTCCTGAGCGGAGCCGGGGCGGGCCTGCGGGTCCTTGGCGAGCAGCCGCAGGACGAGGGCCTCCAGCTGCTCGGGCACGTCGGCGCGGAGGTGACGGACCGGCAGCGGCGGTTCGTAGAGGTGGCGGTGGAGCACGCCGAGCGCGGTGGACCCGGAGAACGGCACGTCCCCGCTGAGCAGTTCGTGCAGCAGCACGCCGAGTGCGTACAGGTCGGTGTGCGGGCCGACCGCGCCGCCCATCGCCTGCTCGGGCGCCATGTAGGCCGGGGAGCCGATGGGCGAGCCGGTGTGGGTGAGCCGGGTGGTGTCGTTGTCGAGTACGGAGGCGACGCCGAGGTCGAGCACGGTGACGGTGCCGTCGGGCCGGACCATGACGTTGCGGGGCTTGAGGTCGCGGTGGACGATCGGCACCGCGTGCACGGCGCTGAGCACCGCGCAGAGCTGGGCCGCGACCGCGACGGCCCAGGGCCACGGGTAGGGGTCGTGCTCGGCGAGGTGGTCGGCGAGGTCGGAGCCCTCGACGTGACTCATCACGAGGAAGAGGTCGTCGCCGTCGCCCCCGGCGTCGTGGACGGTGACCAGTCCGGGGTGGTCGACCTGTGCGGTTACCCGGCACTCCCGGGCGAACCTGCGGCGCAGTTCGTCGGCCTCCTCCGGGCCGCCGGGCACGCCCATCCGGTCGGGGCGCAGCAGCTTCACCGCGACCCGGCGGTCGAGCCGCTGGTCGTACGCCGTCCAGACCTGGCCCATGCCGCCCTGGCCGAGGATGGCCGCGAGCGCGTACCGCCCGGCGACGACGCGACCGCTCACCGGCCCTCACCCTCGTTGCGGAGGTAGTCGCTCAGCTCGTCCAGCTCGGCGCGGACCTGGTCGAGCCGCTGGGGCGGGCCGGGGCGCTTCGGGGGCGGAGGCGGGGTGGACTGCGGCGGGAGCGGCGGTTGCTGCTGCGGCGGGGTGGGCCGGTAGGACGCGGGGCCTTGCGGGTACTGCGGGACGGGCGGGGTGCCGTAGGGCGGGGCCGGGTGCGCGGGGGCGGCGTACGGGTAGCCGTATCCCTGAACGGGGCCGGCGGCCGGGTAGCCCGCGGCCCGCGCCCGGTCCGCGGCGGCGAAGTACCGGATGTCCTGGTGGAGGTAGTACCAGGTGACGCCGCCCATGAGGCCGAGGATCCAGCCGATCAGGCCGAACGCCTGCTCGGTCGTCATGTCGTCCTCGTCGCTGGGGATCACGTCGAGGAAGACGGCGAGGCCCGCCGTGAGGACGAGGGAGAGGACGAACAGCCCCCAGTCGCGGGGCCGTCTGGTCACGATGGCCAGGCGCAGCATCGCCGCCCACGCCAGAAAGCCGCAACTCAGCACGGCCAGAGCCACGAAGACCACGCGCAGGACCGTCAGCGCCGCCCGGGAAGGGCGCGCCGGGGGAAGCTCCGGCGGATAGCCGTAGCCGTGCATGTGCCGCTCCCGTGAGGCGATGGGCGGATGGGGTGGTGCGAGCGTATACACCCGCGCGGACAGCTGTTCCCGGGTTCCGCACAACGGATGTGGCTCAGCTCACTCCGGGGCGACCGTCCCGTCCGTGAGTCCGTCGTACATGCCCTGGACCAGCAGTCCGCCGAGTCGGCCCGCCGTGCGCAGTGCGTCCTCGAAGGCGGCGAGGGCGCGGAACTGCTCACCGTACCGCCGCTGTTCGTCCAGCGGGAGCCGGGGAAGCCGGATACGGCGGGCGTCGAGCCGCGAGGCGGTGGAGGCGTGGCTGCTGGCGCGGCGGTTGTTGGCGGTGCCGCGCAGGAAACCCGCGAGGAACCAGGGGTCGAGCACGGCCGGATCGGGGCGCAGCAACTGGAGGTTGCGGCCGAGCACGGCCCCGGCGGTCGCCTCGTCCACGACCCGGACGACCGAGCCGCCGCCGAGCAAGGGGACCACGACGTCACCGGCCCGGAGGACGACGGCGTCCTCGGCGGAGCCGGGGGTGGCCGCGGGGGCCGGGGGTCCGCTGGGCGGGGTGTTGCCGAGCACGTCGTGTTCGGTGAGGACGAACCCGGGGGCGCGGCCGGAGTCGGCGGAGCCACTGGTACCACTGGTGCCGCCGATGCCACCGGGGCCGCCGGTGCTGAGCTGGAGGGCGCCCGCGCGGGCGAGCTCGCCGAGGGTGGTGAACGGCCGGGACGCGGGCTCGGTCGGGTCGGCGGGCGGCGGGGTCAGCCGCAGGGTGAGCCGCAGCCCGTCCGTCAACCGGTCGCGCACGTCGGCCAGTTCGACGGCCCCGCTGCCGGTGGCGGGCCGGGGCAGATGGCGGGCGGGGGTGAGGTCGACCTCGTCGTCGAGGAGTTCGATGACGGGCACGGCCCGGCTCGGCCCCGGCGCGGAGGCGTTGCCGGAAACGGGCACGGCCCCGGCCCCGGCCCCGGCCCCGGCAGCGTCACCGGCGGCGGTACCGGCACCGGTGGCGGTGAAGGCGTGCCAGGCGTCGAGGACCGTACGCCGGACGAGCGGCCAGTCCATCCGCTCGCGGCCACTGCCCGGGAGCCCCCCGGCGAGGCCGCCGACGCCACCGGCCGCCCCGGGCGCGCCCGTCGCGGGGTCGGCGGACTCGGCCGTGTCCACGAGGAGGAGTTCGGGCGAGGGCTGCACGCCGTGGTCGGGCTTGCGCAGGACCCACAGGTGCAGCGGTACGCCGTACGGGGGGGCGGCCCCGGCGGGCAGCGCGACGACGGCCCGCAGCGCTCCCCGGCGCAGCAGGTCGGCGCGGATGCGGCGGCCGGAGCGGCGGGAGGCGGCGGCCGGCGGCATCAGCAGCACGGCAGTGCCGCCGGGCCGGAGCCGGGCCAACGCGTGCTGGACCCACGCGAGTTCGGACTCGGCGCGGGCCGGATACCCGTACTCCCAGCGGGGGTCGTAGGCCAGTTCGTCGTGGCCCCAGTTGCGTTCGTTGAACGGCGGGTGGCAGAGCACCACGTCGGCCGCGAGCCCCGGGAAGGCGTCCGCGCGCAGGGTGTCGCCGGTACGCACCGCGAGCTCCGGCACCTCGGGGGCCGCGCCGCCACCGGCCCCCAGGGCGAGGCGGAGAGCGGTGAGCGCCGCCAGGTCGGGGTCGGCCTCCTGCGCGTACAGGGCGGCGGACCGGCCGACCGCGCGCAGCAGCGCCCCGGTCCCGGACGCGGGGTCCAGTACGGCGAGGGCGGTCGCCTTCCGGGACGAGGGGCGGCCGGGACCCTCGGCCGGGACGGCGAGGTCGGCCATGAGCGCGGCCAGATCGGGCGGCGTGAGGGTGTACTGCCGTGGATTGGCGTCCAGTTGGCGCCCGAAGAGGAATTCGAAGGCCTGCCCCGCACCGGACTCCGCGGCCAGCGCGGCAGCCCCGCGCAGCAAGGGCACGGACGGCAGCAACGCCTCCGCCAAGGGCACCCGAACGGCCCGGACGGGGGGCGGGGCGGCGGGTTCACGGCGGGCCCGGCCGGCCTCCTCGCGCCCGCCCGGGGCCTGCGGCCCGAACCGGGCGTCGAGCAGGGGCGCCAGGGCCTCGGGCAGTAGTCGGGCGACGCGCTCGTCCGAGACCGCCGCCAACTCCAGCCAGGCGGTGGGCCGGTCGCGTACGAGCAACAGGGCGCAGCCGACGTGGATCAGGGCGGCGACCGTACCGGCCGGATGCCCGGAGAGCTGCTGCCAGACGCGCTCCCGGAGCGGCACCTCGACCAGCTTCCCCTGCCCCCGGAGCCACTCCTCCACCTCGGCGAGCGCGAAGGACGGGCTGGTCTCCGTACCGCCGACCGGCTTGGGAAAGTCGGCGTGGCGCCGGCGCCAGTTGCTGACGGCCGCCCGTCCGACTCCGGCCAGGCGGGCGATCCCGGCGGCGGTCACCTCAGAGGCGTTCTCCGGCACTTGCTCTCTCCCTGGTCCGCATCGTCACCGTTCGCGCCACCGTTCGCGCGGTGCAGGCGAGCATACCGACGCGCGCCGCACCGATCGATTCACAGCCAAGCGAGAGGTGTTCACAAAACTTGTTGTTGACTCGGTTCACAAGCTCTGCTGTGATGGGGCTGTGCCCGCACCGGTGAACGCCGTCGGTGCTCAAGTCCCTTTCTCCCGTTGCCGTCCGGGCGTGGTCCGGGCGCCGTCCGACGTGTCCGCACGCCACGGGTGGCGTTCCCCTCAGTCCCGCCTCCTCCGCTTCTTCCTTCTCCTGGAGTACCGCCATGCGCCGAGTCGCGCGTACCGCCGCTGCCGCCGTCTGCACCCTCTCCGTCCTCACCCTGGCCGCCTGCGGCGCCGACGAGGGCGGCGCGGCCTCGTCCACGACGAAGGCCGAGCCCTTCGCGGACAAGTCGGGCCCCGAGGTCGTCAACGCGGCGCTCAAGAACATCCGCAAGGCGACCTCCCTGCACCTCTCCGTCGACATGACGTCGGTCGACACCCCCATCAAGGCCGATTTCTCCACCAGCGTCGACGGCGGCCAGTGCACCGGCACCATGGCCATGGGCGACCAGGGCTCGATGGCGGTCATCAAGATCGACCAGACCGTCTACATGAAGCTCGACGAAGCGATGCTGCGCACCCAGTCCGAGGGCGAGCCCGAGGCGGACGTCCAGGCCACGGTGGACGCGGTCGCCGACCACTGGATGACCGAGAAGGCCTCCGACCCGGACACGAAGAACATGATCGAGTTCTGCGATCTGGAGTCCCTCCTCAAGGACTTCGAGGACGGCGACACGGAGGCGAAGAAGGTGGGACCGACCACCCACGCGGGCGCTCCCGCCTTCCGCCTGACCGAGAAGGACGGCGAGGAGACCTACACGATCCTGGTGTCCACCGGGAGCACCCCGCAGCTCCTCCAGGTCAGCTCCACGGGCGGCGACGAGCCGATGACCATGACCTTCTCCGACTTCGACAAGCCCGTCGTGGCGGAGAAGCCGGCCGCGAAGGACATGGTGGACCTGGGCTGAGGCCGCTGCGGAGGGCGGCAGCGGAGCACCCGGCGGGCTTGTCGCCGGGTGCGGCACCCTGCCCCGCCCGGGCGCCGGAGGGGGGCGGCCGGGCGGGGTGGCGTGCCGCACCCGGAGGGCCAGGGAGCGCCTGGGGGCGCCTGGCAGAGCCCGAGTGGTGCGCGCCGGAGGGGTGCGCCAGGGGTGTCGGGCAGCGTCGGGCCGGGGGGCCCGGCGGTGTCCGGCCCCTGCCCCGTGGCCCACGGCATGCTCCCCGCGCGCGGGGATTATCTGCTGAAGGCGAATCAGCGGTTGCACGGGTTCAGTGGTGGCTACGTTCCGTACATGGACGTCGTCGAGCTGTTACCGGAACTGCACCTGCTCCGCTTCGAGGTGGGACAGGCCTATCTGTGGCGTGACGCGGAGGGGCTGACGCTGATCGGCTCGGGGGCGGCGGGGGCGGGTGGTGCGATAGCCGACGCCATCCTGAGCGTCGGCTCGAACCCCGCGGATCTGCGGCGTGTTGTGCTCACCCACTTCCACGAGGACCACGCGGGAGGTGCTGCCGAGATCGCCGCGTGGGGCGGGGTCGAGGTGTTCGCGCATCACCGGGACGCCCGGGTGATCCGTGGGGAGTCTCCGGCTCCGCCGCCGGTCCTCTCGGATGCTCCGGAGTGGGAACGCGCCCTGTTCGAGAGCGTTCCGAAGCTGCCACCGGCGCCGCCGGTCGCGGTGGACCACGCGTTCGGCGATCACGACGTGCTCCCCTTCGGCGGCGGGGCTCGCGCGGTGGCCGCGCCGGGTCACACTCCGAGCAGTACCGCGTTCCATCTCCCCGCCTTCGGGGTGCTCTTCCTCGGCGACGCCGTGGCGAACGTCGAAGGCAGGACCATGGTCGGCGTGTTCAACATGGACCGGGCCCGTGCGCTGGAGTCGTTCCGGACGCTGAGCCGGCTGGACTCCGAGGTCGCTTGCTTCGGACACGGTGAGGCGATCGTGGGATCCGCCTCGGCGACGCTGCGCGCTGCGGCGGATTCCCGGTACGGCGGGCAGCCGGAGTGGCAGGCGCGCGGATGAGGCGGACGGGGTGGTGGACCGGGCCAAGTCCGCCTCCCTGCCGAGGGCGGCAGAGCGTGGATCAGGCCCCGCACTGCTTGAGCATCATCGCCTTGTCGGCCGTGGTCACCGGCAGTGCGTACTTCAGCGACACCTGGGCGAAACGGAGCACGTACGAGCAGCGGATCGGCTTGTACGGCGGCAGCCAGGCGGCGGGGCCGGAGTCGCTCTTGGAGCCGTTGGTGGGACCGTCGACGGGGATGAGGTTGAGCGGGTCGTTGGCGATCTGCTGGCGTTTGGCGTCGCTCCAGCGCGAGGCGCCCATCTGCCAGTCGTAGGACAGGGGCATCACATGGTCGATCTGGATCCTGGTGGCCTTCGTCTTGGTCCACGCGATCTCCGTGCCGGTGTAGGGGTCCTTGAGCCTCAGGGAGGCCACCACGCAGTCGGAGCCACTACGGAACCGCACCTGCTGCCCGTCCCGCTTGAGCAGGTCGTTGCGGGTGTCGCAGCCGTTGCGGGCCAGCGCTATGCCGTTCACGGTGTCCTTCCACGCGGAGCCGAACTCGTCGCGGTCGTAACCGGTCTTGGGGCCACGCCCCTTGGTGACCACCTTCTCGATGATCTTCCGCGCCGCCGCCCGGTCCGCGTCGGTGGTCAGCGGGGCCAGACCGGGCTTCGTGCCGTCGGGGTTGTCCAGGGGGCTCGCACCGAAGCCCTCGACGGACCGCCCACCGTCGTTCGCCCCGGCACCCGGGGTCTCCGCCGGGACGGCGAGGTCGTCGGGATCGCACCCGGCGAGGCCGAGTACGGCGAAGGCGCTCAGGGCGGGCAGGGCCACGCGGTACGTACGGAGAGATATCACTGGCAGCCGTCCTGACGGGGAGAGAGCCGAACCCGGGAATCCTACGGACGTCTTCCCCGTCGGCCGCCGTTCATGGCGCGCGGGTCTTCGCAGGACGGGCCGGGCAACTGCCCCTCCACCGCTTTCCGGCCGCCCCTCAACCGCCCCTGACCGCCACTCAACAACCCCTCGACCGCCCCTGACCGCCGCTCAACCGCCGCTCCGCAGCGGACGCGTCATCGCCGGCGGTTCCCTCGTCCCGCCCGCCCCGCCCGCCCCTCCCGCTCCGCCGCGCAGCCGACGCAGAGGGTCGCCTCGGGGCGCACCTCCAGGCGGGCGGCCGGAATCGGCTCGCCGCAGCTCCGGCACCTGCCGTAGTCGTCGCGGTCCAGCCGTTCCAGCGCGCGGTCCAGCTCGGCCAGGTGCTCGTCGGCACGGGCGAGGAGGGCGGCGACGTGGGCCCGCTCGAACGCGGTGCTGGAGCCCTCCGGGTCGTGCTCGTCGTCGACGGCCACCAGGGCGTTCGCCTCGACGATCCCCTCGAAATCGCGCCTGAGCGCCTCGATCTGCTCGCTCGTGGAGGCGCGCTCGGCGGCGATCCGCATCCGCACGTCCTCCCGCCCGGGCCGCTCCGGCAAGCGGTCGCGGGAGCGTGCGGGGGCGGGCTCGGGGAGGGGGACACGGGTGCATATACTGCCCATATGTAACGGAACGCGGGGGCCCGGGTGCGCATTCCAGCCCCCGCCTGCCCCGGGCCCCCGCACCGACCGCCGACGCCTCCGCGCGCGCTCTCTCCGCGAACCCGGCTCCGGGACCTCTCCCGACCGACTCGTCTCCGAGGCTGCTCCTCGCGGCCCGATGACCCCGGCGCCGGTTCAGCGGGCGGCGGGTTCAGCGGGAACCGCTGCCCTTCTCCTTCTCAGCCGGAGCGCAGGGGCGGGCCGGGATGTCACCGGTGGACACGGCGGACTCGAAGGCGGGGAACCCGGTGAGGTCGAAGCGGGGCATGATCACCGGAATGTCGAGGTCGCGCAGCCGAGCGTTGGTCGGATCGGTCGTCGTCATCGTCATCACAGGTCCGTCGGTATGTCGAGGTGGTAGGGGTGGCGCTCCTGGTAGTCGATCGCCAGTTGCAGGATGATCGCGTCGCCGCCGTACGGGGCGGCCATGTCGATGCCGACCGGCATACCGGTGTCCGCGTCGCGGCCCACCGGGAGGTTCAGGCAGGGCCAGCCGGTGGTGTTCGGGCGGCTGGACTCGACACCCGAGAAACTGCCGGTGCTGTCGTCGGCCCGGGCCGGCGGGGTCTGCACCTTCTGCGGCCAGAGGCAGGCGACGAGGTCGTTCTCCTCGAAGACCTTCGCCCACATCTCGGAGTACTCCCGGCGCACCCGCTGGGCGCCGAAGAGGTCGGCGGGCGTCAGTGCGGCGGCCCGCTGCTGGAGCTGCTGCTTCTGGGTCTCCATGGTGCTGAGCGAGGTACGGAACCGGGTGCGCACGGCACCTTCGATCGCCGCGTCCTCCTCGGCCGTCACGGCGTAGGTGTCTCGCAGCGTCCAGGCGTTCTCGGCGTTGGCGTACGTGCTGCTCGCCGAGACCTTCGCGCCGGTCACCGGGTCGACGGAGGCAGCCGCCCAGTAGGCGGTGTTGCCCAGGTTGGAGGCGGGCGGGGTGATCGGGACGATCTCGGCGCCCAGCTCCTCGAACTGCGCGACGGCGGCCCGCAGCCGGGCGAGTATCCCCGCCGTCCACCTGTCGCGGGCCGGTGAGGTCTCGGTCTCCACGGTGGAGCCGATCCGCAGACCGGCGAACGGCTTGCGGCCGGGGCGCGGGGCCAGCGGGAAGCCGTGGGGGAAGCCGGGTGCCTGCTCGGAGCGCGGGTCGCGGGAGTCGGGACCGGCGATCACGCCGAGCAGCATCGACACGTCCGCCATCGACCGGCCCATCGGGCCGCAGGTGTCCAGGCTGGTGCTGGACACGGTGACACCGTGCTTGGGCACCAGGCCGTAACTGGGCTTGATGGAGCCGACTCCCGTGTTCTGCGCGGGGTTGCGCAGGGAGTTTCCGGTGTCCGAGCCGGTCGCGACGACCGCGAGCCGGGACGCGATCGCGGCGGCCGAGCCGCCGGACGAGCCGCCGACGCAGAGGTCGCGGTTCCACGGGTTGGCGGTCTGCGGGCAGGTGTCGTCGTTGGTCCACGGGCCGGTGTGGGTCAGCCCCAGGATCGGCATGTGAGCCGCGCGCAGTCGCTCGGCGACCACCGAGTCGCCGGTGGCGATGTTTCCGGCCGCCAACGGGCAGCCGATGGTCAGTTCGGTGTCCTTGACCGCGTAGATGTCCTTCAACGCCACCGGTACACCGCAGCCGAACGGCACGGGATCGCCGCCCCTGGCCGCCGCGTCCAGCGCCTTGTCGGCGGCCCTGGCGATGGTGAGAGCCAGTTCGGAGGTGGTCCGCACGTAGGCGTTGAGCTTGCCGTTGTCGCCGAAGACGGGGATGTCGGGGTTGCGTGAGGGCACCGAGAACATGCCGTCGCCGTTGAGGGCGTCGATCCGGGCCAGGAACGCCCGGGTCACCTGGGTGCTGGTGACGTCCCGGGCCAGCAGCATCGCGGCCAGCTGGGTGCCGGTGAGGAAGGGGAGGGGGGTGCCCCGCTTCACCGCCGCCAGACCGGCCTTGCGCTGGGTCTCCAGGTAGTCGCGGGTGGCATGGCCGAGCTGGTCGGTGGTGCGGGTCGCGGCGGCGGCCGAGCCGGGCAGCAGCGCGGGGAGAGAAGCTCCGAAGCCGGTGACGGCGGCGGCGGTCAGAAAACGCCTGCGGGAGGCACCGGAGGCACTGGAGGTGCTGGGTGTGCCGGATTCGCTCAAGGAGGGTCCTTCACGGGAGGGGTGCCGGAACACGTCGGGCACCCCGTGATCAACGCGGATGTTCGGTAGGGAAACACCTGGATCGATCATTCGTATGAAGGTGTCATGTCACGCCCGTTTCGGACCTCACGGGGTCTCCGCCGCGGCACCGGCCGCGCGGGCGCCTTACGAAAGGCCGCGCGACGCCCTCGTCCCCGCGGGAGAGACGGGCGTGGCCGTGCGAGGACCGCGCAGGACGGGTGGCGTGCGGCACGGTCGCGCGTCGCACCGGCCGGCGAGAACTGGGCTTCCTCTGCAACCGTTCAGCGCGTGGGGCCGCGTGCGGCCCGCCGCGAGGCGGAGGAACGCGCTCGCGGCGGGCACGCGGAGGGAACGGAGTCCTCGGTCAGGACTTCTCGGAGACGACTCCGCCGATCTGCTTGTACGTGCCGCTCTTCAGGGAGTAGCCGCGGAACTCGATCCAGCGCCCTTCGGGGAAGTCCAGGTTGCACGTCGCCTCGCCGGTGTAGCCGTAGGCGATGCACTTGCCGGTCGCCCCGCTGACGGTGTCCTTCCAGCCGACGGCGAAGTCGAGCCCGTCGTTCGAGGTGTTCTTGACCTTCAGGATCTCGCCGTCGGGGTTGAAGCCCATGATCCCGCCCGAGACGTGGCCGAGCGAGTCCCAGATGTAGACGTCGTACGCGGACGCCGCCTGCGCGGTTCCGGCCGTCCCCACGAGTCCCGCCACCACACCGCCCGCGAGCGCGAACGCCGCTCTCTTCCATCCCTTGACCACAGTGTCCTCCACGGTAAGTCGCTCAACCGCCCCCGCTCAACGGCAACTTGTGTCCGGCGACGCACGGGGCGATCTCCCCGATCCTATGATCAGAAACCCGAAGTCCTCGGTCGCGAAGGGCGGATGGCGCGGAAACCGCATGTCTCACCAGGTCGGGCGGTTCTCCCTCCCGCCGCGCACCGTGAGCGCCGCCTCGCCGCCCGCTTCCCCGACCGGCGGGTAGAACCGGCGGGCCCAGCGCCGGAACGGGCCGATCGGGCCGTCGCCGTGGGCGAGTTTCGGGGGCTGGAGGTACTGCTTGTGGTTCCAGATCGGGAAGTCCGCGGCGGTGAACTCGCAGCTCGACCGGAAGACCGCCCGGTCGAGCAGCCGGGCGGCGGTACGGCTCACGGTGCGGGCGAGCGGGGCGGGCAGCCGGGACGGCTCGGCGAAGGCGATGCGGTTGCGCTGCCGGAACTGCATCCGGTGCGGGCCGATGGCGGTCGGCAGCACCATCGTGCACATCCGCAGCCCGAGCCGGGGGGTGTGCACGTCGGCGTGGAGGCAGCCGAGGCCGTACCCGTCGACCTCGATCTCGACGACGAAGTCACCGAGGAGCGGCGCCGACTCGTGGGCGCGCATGGAGACGTGGAATCCGGCGTCCTCATACACGACCGGCCCACCCATCTCCGCCCGCTGCCAGCCGTGCAGGGTGGCGAAGTGGCCGAGGTCCACGGAGTTCTCGATGACCTCCTGGACGTTCCCGCCGAGCTCCCACGCGGCCTCCCGGGCCGGGCGGTGGCCGATCTCGTGCCACGGCGGAATGAACCAGTCGGGTTCCCGGCCGTCGTGGTGCCGCCAGACGAAGACGGCCCCGTTGACCTCGTGCACGGGCAGCCGTGTCAGCGGCGACCTCGGGGGCGGGGTGTCGTATCCCGTACGGACACAGGTGCCGTCGGGCCCGAAGGCGAACTGGTGGAAGGGGCAGACGAGTTCGTCACCGTCGACGTGGGCGAGGCCGAGGTGGGCGCCGAGGTGGGGGCAGTACGGCCGGACGGCCCGTAACGCTCCCGAGCGGAGCCGGTACAGCACCACGTCCTCGCCGGCGAGCGGCCGGGTCAGCACAGTGCCGGGTTTCAGTTCGGAGGAGAAGGCGAGCGCGGCCCAGCCGCTGGGGCAGGGCAGGGCGGGTGCGCCCGCGACGTCGGCCGGAGTCGGTCCCTCAGTGATGGCGCGCGTGTACGGACGAGGCTGTCCCACGAATTCCCCTCCCGGGATCGGCGGTCGCCTGAAGGCTGCCCACCCCGCCCGGGTATCCCCACGCCACCCGGAAGCCCACCCGAACGTGGTACATACATGCAGATTTTGGGACCGGGCGGCGCGGCGACCGGGCGGGCGGAGCTGGGGCCGAGAGGCGCGTCCCAGCCCTGGAACGTCACGGCCGCGGGAGCCGCCCGCGCCGCCGCCCCCGCGGCCGGTCTCGCCTACGACCCCAGGATCGTCGTCAGGAACTCCCCCGTCCACGCGAGCAGTTCACGCCCCACGACCGGCTTCCCGCCGATGCGGCCGGTGGTCGGGCGGGGCACCAGGATCTGGTGGGTGGCGGCCTTGATGACGGTCTTCGGGTGGAGCCGCTTGAGCCGCAGTTCCTGCGACTCGCGGAGTTCCACCGGGGCGAAGCGGATGTTGGAGCCCTGGAGGACGATCTCGCCGACCCCGCAGGCGCGGGCCAGCATGCGCAGCCCGGCGACGAGGAGAAGGTTCTCGACGGGTTCGGGGAGCTTGCCGTACCGGTCGGTGAGCTCCTCGCGGACCGCGCGGACGTCCTCCTCCGAGTTGGCGGAGGCGATGGCGCGGTACGCCTGGAGGCGCAGCCGCTCGCCGGGGGCGTAGTCGTGCGGGACGTGGGCGTCCACCGGCAGCTCGATCTTGACCTCCAGCGGCGCTTCCTCCTCCTCGGCGCCCTCCATCTGGGCCCGGTAGTCGGCGACGGCCTCGCCGACCATGCGGACGTAGAGGTCGAAGCCGACACCCGCGATGTGGCCGGACTGCTCGCCGCCGAGGAGGTTGCCCGCGCCGCGGATCTCCAGGTCCTTCATGGCGACGTACATGCCGGCGCCCATCTCGGTGTGCTGGGCGATGGTGGCGAGGCGCTCGTGCGCGGTCTCGGTGAGCGGCTTCTCCGGCGGGTAGAGGAAGTAGGCGTATCCGCGGTCTCGCCCCCGGCCCACCCGGCCGCGCAGCTGGTGGAGTTGGGAGAGGCCGAAGTTGTCGCCGCGCTCGACGATGAGGGTGTTGGCGTTGGAGATGTCGATGCCGGACTCGACGATGGTCGTGGAGACGAGGACGTCGAACTTCTTCTCCCAGAAGTCCACCACGACCTGCTCCAGGGCCTGTTCGGACATCTGGCCGTGTGCCGTGGCGATCCGGGCCTCGGGGACGATCTCGCGCAGCCGGGCGGCGGCGCGGTCGATGGACTCGACCCGGTTGTGGATGTAGAACACCTGGCCCTCGCGCAGGAGTTCGCGCCGCACGGCGGCGCCGATCTGCTTCTCCTCGTACGGGCCGACGAAGGTCAGCACGGGGTGCCGCTCCTCGGGCGGGGTCGTGATGGTCGACATCTCACGGATGCCGGTCACGGCCATTTCGAGGGTACGGGGGATGGGGGTCGCGGACATGGTGAGGACGTCGACGTTGGCACGGAGCTTCTTCAGCTGCTCCTTGTGCTCGACGCCGAAACGCTGCTCCTCGTCGACGATGACGAGGCCGAGGTCCTTGAACTTGGTCTCGGAGGAGAACAGCCGATGGGTGCCGATGACGAGGTCGACGGCGCCGTCCTTCAGCCCCGCGAGGGTGGCCTTGGAGTCCGCCTCGGACTGGAAGCGGCTCAACGCCCTGACGTTGACCGGGAATTGCGAGTACCGCTCGGTGAAGGTGCCGTAGTGCTGCTGGACGAGCAGGGTCGTGGGGACGAGCACGGCGACCTGCTTGCCGTCCTGTACGGCCTTGAAGGCGGCGCGTACCGCGATCTCCGTCTTGCCGTAACCGACGTCGCCGCAGATCAGGCGGTCCATCGGGACCGTCTTCTCCATGTCCTCCTTGACCTCGGCGATCGTGGAGAGCTGGTCGGGCGTCTCCGCGTACGGGAAGGCGTCCTCCAGTTCGCGCTGCCAGGGGGTGTCGGGGCCGAAGGCGTGGCCGGGGGCGGCCATGCGGGCGCTGTAGAGCTTGATCAGGTCGCCGGCGATCTCCTTGACGGCCTTCTTGGCGCGCTGCTTGGTCTTCGTCCAGTCGGCGCCGCCGAGCCGGTGCAGGGTCGGCGCCTCGCCGCCCACGTACTTGGTGACCTGCTCCAGCTGGTCGGTCGGGATGTAGAGCCGGTCGCCGGGCTGGCCGCGCTTGGCGGCGGCGTACTCGACGAGCAGGTACTCGCGGGTGGCGCCCTGCACGGTGCGCTGCACCATCTCGATGTACCGGCCGACGCCGTGCTGCTCGTGGACGATGTAGTCGCCCGCCTCCAGCGTCAGCGGGTCGATGGTCTTGCGGCGGCGGGCCGGCATCCGGCCGAGTTCCTTGGTGGCGGTGCGCTGGCCGGTGAGGTCGGTCTCGGTGAGCACCGCGAGCTTCAGCCCGGCGTCGATGAACCCGTGGTCGACGGCGCCGCAGGAGACGTGGACGAGGGACGGCGAGATCTCCGTCAGGTCGGGGTCGAGCCGGGCGGGGATGCCCTCGCCGCCGAGCACTTCGACGGTGCGCGAGGCGAGCCCCTGGCCCTCGGTGACGTACACCGTGCGCCAGCCGTCGGCGATCCAGCCCTTGGTGTCGGCGAGCGCGCGTGCGGTGTCGCCGCGGTACGCCTCCGGGGCGCGCATCCCGAGCTTGAGGGTGTCCTCGTCCACCTCGTCGTCGGCGGCGAACGGGGAGGTGGACCACCACATCATGCCGAGCTCGCGGGCCCGGTCGCGTACGTCCGCGATGGACCACAGCGAGGCCGCGCCCACGTCGATCGGGGCGTCGCCGCCGCCCGCCGTGGCCGCCCAGGACGCCTGGAGGAACTCCTGGCTGGTGGCGACGAGGTCGGCGGCGCGGGTACGGACCCGTTCCGGGTCGCAGACCAGCGTCATCGCGCCCTCGGGCAGGACGTCGAGCAGCAGCTCCATGTCGTCCACGAGGACCGGTGCCAGGGACTCCATGCCCTCCACCGCGATGCCCTCGGCGATCTTGCCCAGCAGCTCGCCCAGCTCCGGGTGGGCCTCGGCCAGCACGGCGGCGCGCTCGCGGACCTCGTCGGTGAGGAGCAGCTCCCGGCAGGGCGCGGCCCACAGCCCGTGTTCGGCGACCTCCAGGGAGCGCTGGTCGGCGACCTTGAAGTACCGGATCTCCTCGACGTCGTCGCCCCAGAACTCCACCCGCAGCGGGTGTTCCTCGGTCGGCGGGAACACGTCCAGGATGCCGCCGCGCACCGCGAACTCGCCGCGCTTCTCGACCAGTTCGACCCGGGAGTACGCCGCCGCCGCGAGCGCTTCCACGACGTCGCCGAGATCGGCGCTCTGCCCGCTGGTCAGCGCCACGGGCTCCAGGTCGCCGAGCCCCTTGACCTGCGGCTGGAGCACGGAACGCACGGGTGCCACGACCACGCTCACCGGCCCCGTCTCCGGGTCGTCGGCGCGCGGGTGCGCCAGGCGCCGCAGCACGGCCAGGCGCCGCCCCACGGTGTCCGAGCGCGGTGAGAGCCGCTCGTGGGGCAGGGTCTCCCAGGACGGGAACTCGGCGACGGAGTCCGCCGGCAGCAGGGTGCGCAGCGCGGCGGCCAGGTCCTCGGCCTCCCGTCCGGTGGCGGTGACCGCGAGGACCGTACGCCCCGTCCCCCGGGCCAGTGCGGCCACGGCGAAGGGCCGGGCGGCGGGCGGTCCCACCAGGTCGACGTGCGTCCGGTGACCGTCGGTGGCGGCCTTCACCGCTTCGGAGAGCGCGGGATCGCGTACGACGAGATCCAGCAGACCGTGCAGGCTCATGGAGGGCTTCCGTCCGGGTGGCTTCGGGCTTCCCGGCAGCCGGCTGCTGCCAGGAGCTGCGCGCCGCGCCGTGAGGGGACGCAACGCGAAGGGCCCGACACGTGGAACGGGCCGGGGTCTCCACCCTACGACCCGGGACGGACGGTCGCGTCCGCAACGGGGTGGCGTGCGGGCGCTCGGGGGCGCTCCGCACGCCCCCGGGCGGCCCCGGCGGCCAGGAGGTGGCCGGAACCGGCCGTAGCGGCGCGGTCCGGGGCGGCCGTAGGGTGCGCCGATGGATGTCAGGGGCCCGGGCCGTGTGGGGAATGTCCCGCCCGTGCGGCGACGCCCGGCACGCGCGTCCGCCCCCCAACGGCGTCGGGCGACACGGTCCGCGCTGTACACGGGCTCGGCGACGGTGTGTCTGCTGCTGGCGGTCGCCGTACGTCCGAGCGGTCTGCTGATCCTCGTCCTCGGGCACGTGGTCCCCGGGTGGGCGACGGGCGCGGCCCTGATCCTCGGGTCCGTCGTCCTGCGGCGCGCCGGTGAGGCGTGGCGTCCGCCGGAGCGCGAACGGGCGGCTCCGCGCCGTGCGGCGCTCGCGCGGTACCTGCGCGTCGCGCTGATGGTGCTGGGCGGCTGGATGTGCATTTTCGGGGCGCTGCTCGACCTCACCGCGCACTACGAGGTCCTGCGCCCCGTCGGCCCGGACGGCTGCACGGCCGTCGTACGGGAGACGACGTTCCTCACCCGGGACGGCGAGCTCTACGCGGTGGGCCGTACCGGAACGGCCTGGAGCCCTTCGGCCTCGTGGCATGCCGACAACGGCTTCCGCGCGGTCTCGTACGAGCTGCGGTGGAACGGGGACGGGGGCACCCTCGCGGTCAGCGGCGTCCAAGCCGCTCCGGGAACGGACGGGCTGGTGCGCTTCGGCTGCGGCTGACGCGGTCCCGGTGGGCCGGGGGCTGACGCGGTCCCGGTGGGCCGGCCTGTCCGCCTCTCCCGCGCACGCACCCGTGTCCCCGCGCGTCCCGGTCCCGTACACGCACCCGTGCGACGGGGCCCGGGACGTCGCTGGGGACGTCCCGGGCCCGGATCATCTTCGGTGCGGCGCCCGGCCGCTCGCTCAGCCGTCCGTGGCGATGGCGGCCAGGACGTTCATCCGGCCCGCCCGGAAGGCCGGTACGAGGGCGGCGAACAGACCGACGAACGCGGAGGCGACGAAGACGGTGATGATCGTCGTCCAGGGGATCTCCAGGGCGTTCAGCCCTTCCAGCGCGAGGAGTCGCTGGGCGGAGGCGCCCCAGCCCATGCCGAGACCGAGGCCGAGCAGGGCTCCGAAGAGGGCGATGACCACCGACTCCAGGCGGATCATCCGGCGCAGCTGCCGGCGGGAGAGGCCGATCGCCCGCAACAGGCCGATCTCGCGGGTCCGTTCGACCACGGAGAGGGCGAGGGTGTTCACCACGCCGAGCACCGCGACGACGATGGCGAGGGCGAGCAGGCCGTAGACGATGTTGAGCAGCTGGCCGACCTGGTCCTGGAGGTCCTGCTTGAAGTCGGCCTGGTTGCGGGGCTGGTAGACCGGGTACGGGGCGAGCGCCTTCTTCAGCGCCGCGTAGGCCGTCTCCTCCTGGCCGTCCTTCGCCTGGGCGAACATCATGAGGCTGTCGGGGAGTTGGTCGGCGGCGATGTGCGCGGCAGCGGTGGCGCGGCCGATGTACTTCGCTCCGCCGTCGATGCTGGTGTCGTCGGAGGTGATGGCGGCGACCGTGAGCTTCGCCGTACCGCCCGCCTTGAAGGCCACGTCGAGGGTGTCGCCGACCTCGACGCCGTGCTCCGTGGCGTAGTCCTCGCCGACCGAGACGGAGTCCTTGGCGTACGCGTCGGCGAGGTCGCCGGAGAGCACGTCGCGGTGCACGTCCTGCTGGTAGCTGGGGTCGGCGGCGACCAGGCCGTCCTTGTCCTCGCGGCCGTCGGGGGAGGTCAGGGTGGCGTTCAGGTAGGTGTAGTGGGTGACGTGTGCCAGGCCGGGGACGCCCTCGATCGCCTTGGCGGCCTGGGGCACGATCGGCTGGCCGTCGGCGGTCTGCACGATGAAGTCGGCGCCGACCGTCTTGTCCAGCTCGTCGGAGACGGAGGCGACCATCGACGCGCCGACGACCGAGAGGCAGGCCACCAGGGCGAGCCCGATCATCAGGGCCGCGCCGGTCGCGCCGGTGCGGCGCGGGTTGCGCAGGGCGTTGCGTTCGGCCATGCGGCCGACCGGGCCGAAGAACCGGAGCAGGACCGCGCCGAGCACCCGTACGACGGCCCCGGCGAGGAGCGGGCCGATCACGATGAACCCGATGAGGCTGAGGACCACGCCGGCGCAGAGCAGGAGCGATCCCTCGCTCGCCCCGTCGGTGTGTGCCGTGCCCCAGAGGGCGGCGGCGCCCGCGACGGTGAGGAGGGTGCCGAGGACGGCGCGGACGCGTCCGGCCTGACCGTCGGCGGGGGTTCCGGCGTCCCGCAGCGCGGCCATCGGCGACACCTTCCCGGCGCGCCGGGCCGGTACGTACGCGGCGAGCACGGTGACGACGATGCCGAGCGCGAGGCCGACGACCGGGGTGGTCCAGGCGATCGTGAGGTCGTCGGTGGAGAGCTCCATGCCGATGGCGCCCATCAGCCGCATCAGCCCGACGGCGAGTCCGACTCCGGCCACGACGCCGAGGACCGAGCCGACGATCCCGAGGAGGAGGGCTTCGACGAGCACCGACCGGTTGACCTGGCGGCGGCTGGAGCCGATGGCGCGCATCAGGCCGAGTTCGCGGGTGCGCTGGGCGACCAGCATGGAGAAGGTGTTGACGATGAGGAAGATGCCGACGAGGAAGGCGATTCCGGCGAAGCCGAGCATCGCGTACTTCATGACGTCGAGGAAGGACCCCATGGAGTCCTTGCTGTCCTCGGCCGACTCGGCCTGCGTCTTCAGGGTGTAGCGGGAGGTGTCGCCGAGCGCGGCGGCGACGCCGGCCTTCAGCTCCGTGTCGCTGACGCCGGACGCGGCGGTGACGCTGATCATGCTGTACGAGTCGGGGCGGCCGAGCAGCTTCCGCTGGGCGGTCACGGTGTCGAAGTAGGCGACGGCCGCACCGGGGTTGGTGACGGTGAACTCGGCGATGCCGCTGATCTTCGCCCGGATCTCGCCGGCCGAGGTGATGGTGCGCAGTTCGTCGCCGAGCTTCAGGCCGTGCTTGTCGGCGGTGTTGGAGTCGATCATCATCTCGGTGGGTCCGCGCGGCGCGTGGCCCGAGCTGATCTTCATCGAACGCAGGTCGTTACGGGTCCAGTTGCCCGCGATGGTCGGGGCGCCGGTCTCCGGGCTGAGGTTCTTGTCGTGGCTGTCGACGATCGTCACCTGGAGGGTGGAGACCTGGCCTTCGACGTCCTTGGCGCCCTCGGCCTTCTCGACCTGTTCGAGGAGGGACGCCGGCATCGTCTCCGGCTTGCCGTAGTCCGGTACGGCGTCGGACTCCTCGGCCGACTTGAGGCTCACGGACACGTCCGGCGCGGAGACGGTGAAGAGCTTGTCGAACGTGGTGTTCATCGTGTCGGTGAAGACGAGGGTGCCGCAGACGAAGGCCACCGACAGGAGGACGGCGACGGCCGAGAGGGCCATCCGCCCCTTGTGCGCGAGGAAGTTGCGCAGCGAGGTCTTCCACACGGTCATGACGTCCGCCCGCGGGTGTCGAAGTTCTTCATGCGGTCGAGGACCTGGTCGGCCGTGGGGTTGCGCATCTCGTCGACGATCTTGCCGTCCGCGAGGTAGAGCACCCGGTCCGCGTAGGAGGCGGCGACCGGGTCGTGGGTGACCATGACGATGGTCTGGCCCAGCTGGTCCACGGAGGTGCGGAGGAAGGACAGCACCTCGGCGCCGGCCCGCGAGTCGAGGTTCCCGGTCGGCTCGTCGCCGAAGATGATCTCGGGCCGGGCGGCGAGGGCGCGGGCGACCGCGACACGCTGCTGCTGGCCGCCGGAGAGCTGGGTCGGCCGGTGCTTCAGCCGCTCTCCGAGGCCGACGGTCTCCACGACCTGCCGGAGCCAGTCGGCGTCGGGCTTGCGGCCCGCGATGTCCATCGGCAGCGTGATGTTCTCCAGCGCGTTCAGCGTCGGCAGCAGGTTGAACGCCTGGAAGATGAACCCGATCCGGTCGCGGCGGAGTTGGGTGAGCTTCTTGTCCTTGAGGCCGGTGATCATCGTCTCGTGGAGGAAGATCTCGCCGGAGGTCACCGTGTCGAGACCGGCCAGGCAGTGCATCAGCGTCGACTTGCCGGAGCCCGACGGGCCCATGATCGCGGTGAACTCGCCGCGGGCGATGTCGACATCGACGTGGTCGAGGGCGACGACCCGGGTCTCGCCCGTGCCGTACGCCTTCACCACCTGGCGCGCCCGTGCTGCCACGGCCGTCCGTTCTCCGGCTCCCCCGTGCCTGGGACTGGTCACAGCCGTCGTCACGATTCTTCTCCTCCGAGGATGGGCGTACGCGCCCCGCGAACGCGATGGACCCCCCGCCCACCGCCACCGGCCGCACTCCGCGACCTGATGAATACGCTAGGGAATGACGTGCCCCGATCACGTCCTCCAAGGGGAGGACCGTCCCCTTGGGCGCTGGGGGGACGTCCCCCTAGGGGTCGGGCGGGGCGGGCCTCGTCCTGGAGGCGGTGGGGCTTTCCCCACCCCCTGGTGGGGGCAGCCCCACCCCCTGCCACGGAGACGGTGGGGGCAGCCCCAGGACGTGTGCCGTCACCGTGCGGTCGCCGCCGGGCCACCGGCCTTCCCGGCCCGTGTGCCCCTGCGCGCCCTGCCCCCGTACCGAACGGAATGAGACAGTGGCTCCCGGCAGATACGTGCAGGGGGAAGGAATGTCTGTGTCCACCACCAGCAGCGCGGACGGCGGTACCGACGCGGGCCGCGACCCCGGCACCGCCCCCGGACCGGCGGCTCCGCCGGCTCCCCCCGTCCCCAGGTCCGTCGTAGCGGCGCTGATGGTGACGATGGCGCTGGCCGCCGTCGACGGCACGATCGTCTCCACCGCGGTGCCGCAGATCGTCGGCGACCTCGGCGGGTTCGCGGTGTTCTCGTGGCTGTTCTCCGGCTACCTGCTGGCGGTGACCGTCACCCTCCCGGTGTACGGGAAGCTCTCCGACACCTTCGGCCGCAAGCCGGTCCTGGTGGCCGGAATCGTGCTGTTCGCGGTGGGTTCGCTGCTCTGCGCCTCGGCATGGAACATGACGGCGCTGATCGCCTTCCGGGTCGTCCAGGGGCTGGGCGGCGGGGCGCTCCAGGGCACGGTGCAGACCATCGCGGCCGACCTCTTCCCGCTGAAGGAGCGCCCGAAGATCCAGGCGAAGATCTCCACGGTCTGGGCGACCTCGTCCGTGGCGGGGCCCGCGATCGGCGGGCTGCTCGCCACCTGCGCGGACTGGCGCTGGATCTTCCTGGTGAACCTGCCGGTCGGCGCCCTCGCGCTCTGGCTGGTGGTGCGCCACTTCCACGAGCCCTCCCGCCCGCGTCCCGCCGTACCGCCCCGGATCGACTGGGCGGGCGCGCTCGGCATCTTCGCCTCCACCGCGCTGCTGCTGACCGCCCTCGTCCAGGGCGGGGTCGCCTGGGACTGGCTCTCGGCCCCCTCACTGGCCCTGTTCGGGGCGAGCGTGGTGCTCGCCGCGCTGACGGCTCTGGTCGAACGGCGGGCCGCCGACCCGATCGTGCCGGGATGGGTGTGGCGGCGGCGCCCGATCGCGGCGGTCAACCTGGCGCTGGGCGCGATGGGGCTGCTGATGGTGGCGCCGACCGTGTTCCTCCCGACGTACGCGCAGTCCGTGCTCGGGCTCGGGGCGATACCCGCCGGGTTCGTCCTCTCGGTGATGACCCTGAGCTGGCCGGTGGCGGCGGCCCTGTCGAACCGGGTGTACGGGCGCATCGGGTTCCGCCTCACCGCGATGACCGGCATGGGCTGCGCGCTGCTGGCGCTGCTCGCGTTCCCGGCGCTCCCCTATCCGGGGGCGGTGTGGCAGCCGGTGCTGATCACGCTGCTGCTCGGCGCCTCGCTCGGGCTCTTCCAGCTCCCGCTGATCGTGGGCGTCCAGTCGACGGTGGGCTGGTCCGAACGCGGGACGACGACGGCCTCGGTCCTCTTCTGCCGCCAGCTCGGCCAGTCGCTGGGCGCCGCCCTCTTCGGCGCTGTCGCCAACGCCACCCTGGCGTCCCGGCTCGACGGTGCCGCGACGGCGGGGCTGCCCGGGGACCTGGACTCCGTCTCGCACGCGCTGGAGGACCCGGGCGCGCTGACCGCCCGCGCCGCCGACACCCTGCGCCGCGCGGTGGACGCGGCGGTCGACCATGTGTACCTGGGAGCGGCGACAGCCGCGGCCCTGGCGCTGCTGGTGCTCCTCGTCGTGGCCCCGAAGCGCTTCCCGGTCGCCGAGGAACCGGCCGGGGCCACCGGCGAGCGCTGACCCGGCCGTCCGTCACCACTGACCGACGGGCCCCGCGCAAGGTCGCCAACTGGCCTTCTTACAGCCGCAGTTCGGCCAATCTCTGCCAATACCTGTCTCGCCGCCGCCCGTGTCGCCACGATGCCACCACCAGTCCCGTTCGCGTGCCTTGCAGTCCCCTTCGTACCGGCTCATGCAAGGAGCAGCACCGCCATGTCCCACGCGCACCACGAGCCCTACGAGCCCCACGAGCCGCTTGAGCTCCCGCCGCCTCCGCCGCCGTTCCAGCGGGACTACCTGCTCCCCTGGCAGAGCTCACCGCCGCCCGCACCCCCGGTGGCGCGCATCCCCGTGACGGCCGGCACCCGCTCGCAGACGCCGGGGCGCCACCGCGACCTGCGACGGCTGCGCACCTCGTACCGGGTGCTGCGCCGGGTCTCCACGGCCGCCGCGCTCGGCTACTTCACGGTGTTCCTGCTGCTCTCCGCGTACGCCCCCGGACTGATGGGCCGGGACGCCGGCTTCGGCGGGCTCACCCTCGGGCTGCTGCTCGCACTGGTCCAACTGCCCGTCGTACTGGCCTCCCTGGTGCTCTACGAGCGCACCGCCCGCCGCACCGTGGACCCGCTCGCCGACGAGCTGCGCCGACGCTCCCCGCGCACCGACTCCCCTGCCCGGCCCAGCAGTTGGGGGGTGGACCGATGACCGGCTTCGACGACTCCGCACAGGCGATGTCCCTCGTGGTCTTCATCGCCGTCGCGACGATCGTGCTGCTGCTCTGCGTGCTGGCCGGTCCGGGCCGGGACAATCTGGAGGAGTTCTACACCGGGTACGGCAATCTCGCGCCGCTCCGCAACGGCCTTGCCATCGCAGGGGATTACCTCTCCGCCGCCACCGTCCTCAGCACCACCGGCATCATCGCGCTCACCGGGCACGACGGGCTGGTCCTGGTGCTGAGCACGATCCTCTCGCTCGTGCTGCTGATGTTCCTGCTGGCCGAACCCCTGCGCAACGCGGGCCGGTTCACCCTGGGCGACGTACTCGCCCGCCGCTCCCCCGGCCGCGCCGTGCGCATCACCGCCTGTACGGTCACGCTCGTCGCCCTCGTGCCGTTCATGGCGGTCCAGCTGGCGGGCAGCGGGAACCTCCTGGCGTTCATCCTCGGCTTCGACAGCTCCGGGTTCCGCACCGGGGCGATCGCCGCCGTCGGCACCGTGATGATCAGCTACGCGGCGATCGGCGGGATGCGCTCCACCGCCCTGATCCAGATCATGAAGACCGTGACGCTCCTCGGAGCGGGCCTGCTCATCTCCGTACTCATCCTGGACCGCTTCCACTGGGACACCGGCGCCCTGCTCGCCGCAGCCCAGCGGCGCAGCGGGGCCGGGGACGCGTATCTGCGGGCGGGGCTGCAGTTCGGCGGCGACGACCTCGACATGATCAGCTCGGAGCTGACGGTGGTGCTCGGCGCCGCCTGCCTTCCGCACATCATCATGCGGATGGCGAGCGTCAACAGCGCCCGCGCGGTGCGCCGTTCGCTCTCCTGGGCGGTGTCGGCGGTGGTCCTCGTCTGCGTGTTCCTGACCGTGATCGGGTTCGGTGCCGCCGCCCTCGTCGGCCACGGTGCCATCTCGGCGGGAGGCAGCCAGGGCAGCAGCGCGATCCTCCAGGTGAGCAGCGTGGTCGCGGGCGGTGGCCGCACCGGGGCGCTCATCGCCACGACGATGACCACGGCGATCTTCCTGACCCTGCTCGCCTCGGTCGCCGGGATGACCCTGGCCTGCGCCAACTCCCTCGCCCACGACCTCTTCGCGCACGGTCTGCCGGGCAGGGACCGGCCGGCTCCCGCGCCCCGCACCGAGATCATGACCGCCCAGGGCGCGGCGATCGGCGTCGGCGTCCTCGCGACGGTGCTCGCGGTCGTCGCCCGGCACTGGAACGTGCAGGCGCTGGCGATCTTCTCGTTCTGCGTCGGCGCCTCGGCGCTGGCCCCGGCGCTCGTCTACACCCTGTTCTGGCGGCGGTTCACCCGTACCGGGCTGCTCTGCACCCTGATCGTGGGCACCACCGGGGTGGTGGTCCTGATGACGGGCACCAACCTGATCTCCGGCACGCCGGGGGCGGTCTTCCCGGACGTGGACGCGAACTGGTTCCCGTACACGACGACCGGTCCGGTCTCCATCCCGGTCGGCTTCCTCGCGGGCTGGCTGGGGACGGTCCTCGGCCGCCGCCCCGCCGCCGAGGAGCGCCGCCGCTACGAGCAGGTCGAGCCGTGGTTCCTGGCCGGGGCGCCCCCGGCGACACGGCGGTGAACCGCGCGCCGGGCGCTGCCGTGCCGGGGGCCGTCGTGCCAGGGGCCGTCGTGCCGGGGGCCGTCGTGCCAGGGGCCGTCGTGCCAGGGGCCGTCGTGCCAGGGGCCGTCGTGCCGGGGGCCGTCGTGCCGGGCCCCGGCCCGGGTCAGAGCTGGTCTCAGAGCTGGTCGAAGTCGGGGAGGACGAGCGAGCCGTCCTCGGCGAGCGTGAACCCGGGGTTGTACGCGACTTCCCAGGCGTGGCCGTCGGGGTCGGTGAAGACGCCCGCGTAGCCGCCGTAGAACGTCGTCGCGGCGGGGCGGGTGACGGTGGCTCCGGCTCGCTCCGCCGCGGCGAGCAGCGCGTCGACCTCCTCGGGCGAGCGGACGTTCTGCGCGAGCGCGATCCCGCCGAAACCGCCCGGGCCCCGGTCTTCGAGGCCGCAGTCGGCCGCGAGCTCCGCACGGGACCACAGCACGAACGCGAGGCCGCCCGCCTGGTGGAAGACCGTGTCCTGGACCGTCTGCCCCTGCCAGCCCAGGGCCTCGTAGAAGGTCCGCGCACGCGCGAGGTCGGTGACGCCCAACGTGACAAGACTGATGCGCTGTTCCATGGGCCCCACGCTACGGGGTTGTCCCGGGGTTCGTGGTGGATCGGCGGACGGAGTCCGGTGCGGTGCCTCGCGGCCTCGATCCGCCGGACACCGCCTGGGGGGACCGGCTCGTGGCGGGCCCTCCCGGCACTCACCGCGGCGCCCCGGGGAGCCGGACCGTGACGACGAGCCCGCCCGCCGGGCGGGGGGCGAGGCCGAGGGTCCCGTCGTGGGCGCGGACGACGCTCGCCACGAGGGCGAGCCCGAGGCCGACACCCGCGTGCTCGTCGGTGCGGACGCGCTCCGCCCCGCGCCGGAAGGGCTCGGTGAGGGTCGGGACCAGCTCCGGGGAGAGCGGATCACCCGTGTTCTCCACCCGCAGCACGCTCGTGCCACCGGCCCCCGTCCCGGTGTGGACGACGACGGTGCCGCCGGAGGGGAGGTTGTGGACGACCGCGTTCTGGACGAGGTTGGTCACCACCCGCAGCAGCAGCGTCGCGGAGCCGGAGACCTGCGCGGGCCCGCCGGTGACGTCGAGCGTGATCCCGCGCCGTTCGGCGAGGGGCAGCAGCGTCTCGGCGGCCTCCTCGGCGAGGAGGGAGAGGTCGACGGGCTCGCGGGCGAAGTCCCTGCGGTCGCCCCGGCCGAGCAGCAGAAGCGCCTCGGTGAGGTCGATCGCCCGGGTGTTGACCGTGTGGAGGCGTTCGACGAGTTCACGCCGGTCCCCCGTCGGGTCGCTGCGCGCGACGTCGAGCAGCGCCTTCGAGACGGCCAGCGGGGTGCGCAGCTCGTGCGAGGCGTTCGCCGCGAACCGCTGTTCCTCGGCGACGTGGGACTCCAGCCGTTCGAGCATGGTGTCGAAGGCGTCGGCGAGTTCGCGGAACTCGTCCTGCCTGCCCTCCATGGCGATCCGGTGGGAGAGCGAGCCCCGCGCGGCGGTCCGGGCGGCGGCCGTGATCCGGGTGAGCGGCGCGAGCATCCGCCCGGCCAGGAACCATCCCCCCACCAGGCCGAAGACGAGGAGGAAGGCGAGGGCCGAGGCGGCGGCGGGGACGAAGACGTGCAGGACGACCGAGCGGTTGGGGTTGATCCCGAGCAGGCCCCGGCTGTTGTCGGGGAGGTAGCGCAGCACGTACCCCCACACCACGGCCAGCAGGAGGGCGCCCGCGAGGAGGATGAATCCGGCATAGCTGAGGGTGAGTTTCAGCCGGGCGCTGGGCCCCGGGCGTCTACGCACGGGGCTCGCCGGGGGCGGGGGTCTCCGGGCCCGGGGTGCTGGGGCCGGAGGGCTGCGCAGGGGTGTCGATGCGGTAGCCGACGCCGGGCACGGTGGCGATGAGCCAGGGTTCGCCGAGACGCTTGCGCAGCGCGGAGACGGTGATGCGGACGGCGTTGGTGAAGGGGTTGGCATTCTCGTCCCAGGCCCGGCGCAGCAGCTCCTCGGCGCTGATGACCCCGCCCCCGGCGGCGACCAGGACTTCGAGCACGGCGAACTGCTTCCGGGTCAGGGCCACGTGCCGCCCGTCGCGGAAGACCTCCCGGCGGAAGGGGTCCAGCCGGAGGCCCGCGATCTCGCTGACCGGCGGGCGGGCGTACGCGCGCCGCCGGTCGAGCGCCCGCAGCCGCAGGACCAGCTCCCGCAGCTCGAACGGTTTGGTGAGGTAGTCGTCGGCGCCGAGCCCGAACCCGGACGCCTTGTCGTCGATCCGGTCGGCCGCGGTGAGCATGAGGATCGGGATGCCGCTGCCGGAGGCCACGATGCGCCGGGCGACCTCGTCGCCGGACGGGCCGGGGATGTCGCGGTCCAGGACCGCGAGGTCGTAGGAGTTGACGCTCAGCAGCTCCAGGGCGGAGTCGCCGTCACCGGCGATGTCGGCCGCGATCGCCTCCAGCCGGAGGCCGTCACGGACGGCTTCGGCGAGGTAGGGCTCGTCCTCCACGATCAGCACACGCATGCCCGAAGCCTACGATCCGCCCCTCGACGGCCGACGTTGGCGCAGGCCCGGACCGGCTGTCGGCGCGGGTCGCGACCGGGTCGGGACCGGATCGGGACCGGTCGCGGAACCCGTCGCAGGACCGGATGTCCGTGCCGGTCAGGGCCGGTTGTCAGTGCCGGTCAGGACCGGATGTCAGTGCCGTGTGGGAGGGTCGCTCGCGTCACGAGTACCGCCGTCCAACGGATGATCGGGGGCCCGGATGCCGGCCGAGGTCGAGTCCTCCGCGCCCACCGGCGACGCCGCGCCCACCGGTGATGCGGCGCGCCCCGGTGACGCCACGTCCGCGCGGGACGGCGCTGCGCCACGCCCACGGGGCGGCGAGGAGGCTCCGCGTACGGGGCACCGCCCGCCGCTGCCCCGCCCCTACCTGTGGTGGCTCACCGGCATCCTGGCCTCACTGGTGGGCGACTCGGTCCTCTACTTCGCGCTCGGCTGGGCCGCCGGCGCGCACGGCGGCGGGGTCGCGGGCCTCGTCCTGAGCGCGATCACCCTCCCCCGTGTCCTGTTCCTCCTCGTCGGGGGCGCGGTCGGCGACCGGGTCAGCGCGCGCCGGGTGCTGATCACGGGCGACGCGGCCATGCTGGCCTTCACCCTGGTGCTGGCGGCCGTCGCCTTCCGTCTGGGCACTCCGCCGTGGCTGCTGATGGCGACCGGCGTCGCGATCGGTGTCGTCGACGCCTTCTACCTGCCTGCCTCGGGGTCCATGCCGCGTCGGCTCGTGGACGAGGAGCAGTTGCCGAGGGCGCTGTCACTGCGCCAGGTCGGCGGCCAGGTGATCGCCATGGGTGGCGGGCCGCTGGGCGGCGCGCTCGTCGGGCTCGCCGGGCTGGCCGGTGCGGCGCTGCTCGACGCCGGTACCTTCGCCCTCACCCTGGTCGTCCTGCTGGCCGTCCGCCCGCGTCACCGGGGGCCGGTGCGAGCCCCGGGGCCCTCCGCCGGGATCCTCAAGGAGGCGACGGACGGCGTACGGGTCGCCTTCGCGCATCCGGTGCTGCGCCCGGCGCTCTGCCTCACCGGGGTCGCGGCCGGGTTCCTGCTGCCCGTGCTGTCGCTGCTGCTTCCCCTGCTCGCGCGGGAGCGGGAGTGGGGCGCGTCGGGCGCGGGGCTGGTGATGGGTGCGCAGGGCGTGGGGATGGTGGCGATCACCCTGGCGGTGGTGAAACGCGGTCCGCTGGGACGGCCCGGTCTGCTGTCGGCGGGCGCGCTCGTGCTGGCAGGTACGGGGGTGCTGGCGCTGGCCCTCGCGCCCGGCGCCCCGGTGGCGGTGGTGGCCGGGCTGGTCATCGGGGCCGGTAACGGCCTGTTCTCCGCCCACATCGGGCCGCTGGTCCTGGCGTCGGCGCCCGAGAGCCACCTCTCCCGCGTGCAGGCCGTTCTCGTCCTCGTACAGAGCCTGGCCCTGCTGCTGATGAACAACGTGTTCGGCACCGGGGTGGACCTCGCGGGCGCCGGGGCCGTACTCGTCGCCGGCGCCGTCCTGCTGATCGGCGCGGGCCTCGCGGGTCTGGCCTCCGCACCACTCCGCGACGACCGCACCGGGCTGCCGTCCCGCTGAGCAACGGTCCCGGTCAGGAGCCGCCGGTACGACCGGCAGGGCGGGTACGCCACCAGCGGCGCGACGCCCGCCCGGCCAGTACGGCTCCGACGGTGTTGACCAGGACGTCGTCCACGGAGGACACCCGGTCCAGCCGCAGGACGTACTGCGCGGTCTCGACCAGCACCGAGCAGCCCGCCCCGAGCGCCAGTACGCGCGGTACGGACGCCACCGCCGCGAACCGCACCGGTGCGAAGAACCCCAGCGACGCGAAGACCAGCAGGTTTCCGGTGATCCCGAGCACCCCCATGGTGGCGAGGTCCCGCAGCGGCACCAGGCTCACCCGGCCGGGGACCACTCCGGCCCCGGCGCCCGGCATCATCGTCAGCCACAGGAACGGCACCGTCCCGTGGACCATGCCCACCTCGGCCAGCGACCTCCGCCAGGCCCCCGCGGCCCCGGCGGCCTTCCGGCGCCACGCCAGGACCCACGCCACCAGAACGGCGACCGGCAGCAGGACCAGCGTCATCAGCACCACACCGTTGAAGGTGTCGAAACAGCCGTGCCACTTCCCGGCCATGCACCTCGACGCGGGCATCAGCAGCATCCTCCGCAGCGCGAACGCGCCGCCCGCCAGGACGACGGCCGCCCCGCACAGGAGCACGATCCCGCCGGTGCCGGGACGGGGGCGCCGGGGCGGGGCCGCGGGCGATTCGGCGGGCGATTCCCCGGGAGGGGCGGAAAGGGATGCGGGACGGGTCATGCTCCCAGGGAAGACGACCGGCTGTTGCCGGGGCGTATGCGGTATTCGATACGCCCGCGATACACCGGGACGCCTCGGCCGGGGAACGGCACCCCGGCACACCGGCGCCCCCGGTTGCCGGGATCGCTGGTTCGCCGGTTCGCAGCTGGGCTCAGCCGAGCTCGCCCTCCACCGGGAGCCAGAGTTCGGCCTCGGCCTCGGAATGGTCCGGCGACATCCGGGTGCGCAGGATCTCGGGGCCGGGGCGGGTGCGGTACGGGTTCGACGGGAACCACTCGGTGTACACGTCCCGCCAGAGCTCCTGGATGGCCTGCGGTGCCGGGCCGGAGGTGGTGAAGACCGCCCAGGTGCCGGCCGGGACGGCGAGGGCGGTCGCGCCCTCCGGGGCGTCCGCGGAGGTGATCACGCCCTGGTAGTAGTCGAGTTCGGTGCCCTCGGCGCGGCTGGGGTCGAGGTCGTCGCAGACCGCGACGACGCCGTGCGGCTCCTGGTCCGAGAGCTTCTCCAGGTGTTCGCGTGCCCGCGGGTCGATCCCGCGCACGAAGTCGATGATCGCCTGGTTCGGGCCCAGGTGGACCAGGGGCACCCGGGCCTTGAACCCGACGACGGTGAAGGCCGGTCTGGCCACGACGCGATAGCGCATGCTGCTGCTTCCTTCGACGGTGAGGCGGAAGGACATCCGGGACTGGGAGTCGAGCGCGGCGCCGGTACGCCGGGCCTCACCCGGGCCGATGCCGTGCATGGCCCGGAACGCCCGCGCGAACGCCTCGCCCGAGCCGTAGCCGTACCGCACCGCGATCGCCAGCAGCGTCTCCCGTCCCGCGAGCACCTCCGCGCCCGCGAGAGTGAGCCTGCGGCGCCGGATGTACTCCGACAGCGGCATCCCCGCCAGGGCGGAGAACATCCGGCGCAGGTGGTACTCCGAGGTGGCGGCGGTACGGGCCAGCTCCGCCACCTCGATCGGCTGGTCGAGACGGAGTTCGATGTGCTCCATGGCCTGGTTCAGCCGCTCCAGCATGTCCGGTGCCCTTCCTCTTGACGCCCACGACGCTAGGCGGAGCCCATCACACCGGACCCGACATCCTGTGCCCGATCGAGTCGGGTGCGGGGCGTACGGGCAGGTCTCCCCCCTCCCTCGCTCCCTCGGCCGGCCGTGCCAGCGACGCGTGTAGGGGCCCACCTGACGTCCCCCGGTGGGCCCCACCCCACGCATACGTCACGTGCGGCGCAGAATTCCGCCGCCCTCGGGCAGGAGCGCCACGGACGGGACTTCGCCCGGGAAGATCCAGCTCACGGATCTCGCCGACCCGACGTCCGCATCCGTACGGAGCGCACCGTACGGAGCGCTCCGTACAACGATCAGCGGCTCTCAGGGGGACGTTGATCGCAGGATTCGACATGGGAATGCTGGGGGGAATGCCATCGGAATCACTACAAGGAAAGTTGTAACGTCACCGCGCGAAGGGGAATTCACGTGGCATGATGAGACACAGGATTAGCGCACTCCGCAGTGCGTTGGGTTGCTGATCCACATGGAGAGGGAGCCACCCACATACTCGGTGACTCCCTCCGTTGCGGACGCCGGGCTAGGAGTTGCCCAGGGCCTGCGCTACATCAACGGCCAATTGAAGTAGCGCGACAAGCAAGGCCAGGGCACTCCAGCCCGGCTGTTCATCTCCTGACATGGGTTATCACCTCCTTCCGCTAGCGCGAAGGAGGGTGAAACGCCGTCAGACGTCCGTGCACACGATGTTATGCGGTCTGCCGGCCTTCCCACGTCGTGTAGCGCAAGTTTCCAGAATTCCCTGCCAGCCCAGGGATGCGCCTGACACTCCGTAACACTCTCCACGGGCAGAGGCCAACGCCGCACCGCAACGCCCTTTTGACATCATGACACCGGGTCTTTGGCGGAGGTGCACCCGTGCCATCAAGTGCCCATTCATCTGCGCCTGGTCGCGACTGAACTAAAACCCGATCCTCAGCGACCCCGGCCACGGTGCACCGCGCCGCCACTCGTTCCCGAGGTGCCGCACCGGGCACCGGCCGCCCGACGCGCGGGGTCGGGCACGGGCTAGCGTTCCGCCCATGATCAAGGGTCGTTGGGCGGGGCGCATACGTCACATGGCGGGCGGCAACGGGCCGGAGCGGGTACTGATCGCCGCCAGTTTCACCAACCGGGTCGGCAACGGTCTGTTCAACGCGGCGTCGGCGCTCTACTTCACCCAGGTCGTGGGCCTGCCCGCGGCGGAGGTCGGCGCCGCGCTCACCATCGCCGGAGTGATCGGCCTGTGCGCCGGGATACCCGGCGGGCATCTCGCCGACCGGCGCGGTGCCCGCCCGGTCATGATGCTGGCCCTGGCAGCCCAGGCGTTGTCGATGACCGCCCTCGTCCTGGTCAGGAGCGGGACCGCGCTCGCCGTCGTCGCGACGGTCGACCAGATCGCCGCGGCGGCGGGCGGGGCGGCCTGGGGCACTCTGGTGGTCCGGGTCGGGGGCGACCGCCCGGCCCGGTTCCGGGCGAAGCTGCGCACCTTCGTCAACCTGGGCGTCGTCCTCGGAACGGTGGGTGCGGGCCTGGCGCTGGCGGCCGACTCCCGTGGCGCTTACGTCGCGCTGATCCTCGGCAACGCGGCGAGCTTCGCCCTCTGCGCGGCGCTCCTGCTCCTGCTGCCCCGCTTTCCGGTGCGGGCGGCGCCGCCCCGGCAGGGGCGCCGGCTCGCTCTCGCGGACCGCCCGTTCCTGACGTTCACCGCCCTCTACGGGGCGATGGGACTGCAGTACCCGGTCGTCTCCCTGCTCCTGCCGATCTGGATCTCGGAGCACACCGAAGCGCCGCGCTGGACGGTGGCGGCCCTGTTCGCCGTCAACGCCGCCTTCTGCGTCCTGACGCAGACCAGGATCGGCTCCCGTGTCGAAACCCCGCACGACGGCGGCAGGGCGTTCCGCACCGCGGGGCTGCTCTTCCTCGTCAGCTGCCCGATGATGGCGCTGGCCGCCTTCATCCCGGTCTGGGCGGCGGCGGGAGTGATCCTGGCGGCGGTCTTCGTCCACAGTCTGGGCGAGGTCTGGGAGTCCTCGGCGGCCTTTGCCCTGGGCTTCGGTCTCGCGCCCGACCACGCCCAGGGTCAGTACCAAGGGCTCTTCGGCCTCGGTTTCAGCGCCGGCCAGGCTCTCGCCCCCGCGATCCTCACCACGGTGGTGCTCGGCCTCGGCACGACGGGATGGCTGCTGCTGGCGTTGTTCTTCGCGGCGCTCGGCGCGGCCGGCCCCCCGCTCGCCCGCTGGGGCGCGCGGACCCGGCCGCGGCAGGGGGCCGCCGCCGAGGTCGACGGAACGGCCACGTCGTAGGTGTCGCACCCGCACCCGCACCCGCACGGCCCGTAACCGGCAGAACAGCTGCACCGACAAGGGACGTTGGACCCCGGCGGTCGGTTCTGCGGTGGGGCGGGAGAGGCCGGAGAAGATGGAAGCCGTGGCCCCGGGGCCGAGCGACGCCCGTCAGGCGGTCGGCCCGGTGCGGAGCTGCCGTACGTCCTTCACGAGCGCGTACAGGGAACCGAGGAGGATCACCGCGCTGCTCCAGATCCAGAGGGAGGACGCCCCGGAGCGGTAGTCGTCGACGGAGACGTGGAGCAGCAGCACGCTGCCGAGGACGCCGAAGACCGAGACAAGCATGCTGACGAGGTTGGTGGCCACCCGGACATCATCAACGACGGCCCCGGCCCGCGGAAGCGGTCCACACACAGGACCAACTCGTGGGCCCGGCGCGCGGGGAGCCCCGGACGGTGCGCGCCCGGGGCTCCCCCACCTGCCGCCTACGACGACTACGGCGCCGGCGGCAGGCTGTCGATCTGGTTCCGCAGCCGGACGATGTCCTCCTCGGCCTTCGCCAGCCGGGTACGGATCTTCTCGACCACGTTGTCCGGGGCCTTCGCGATGAACGCCTCGTTGCCGAGCTTGCCGAGCGCCTGGGCCTTCTCCTTCTCGGCCGCCGCGAGGTCCTTCGTCAGCCGCTTGTGCTCGGCCACGACGTCGATCGCACCGGACAGGTCGAGCGCGACCGTGGCACCGGCGACCGGGAGCGTCGCGGTGGCGTTGAAGCCGTCGCCTTCCGGCTGGAGGCGCAGGAGTTGGCGGATGGCGGCCTCGTGGGCGGCGAGCCGCGTACCCGACAGGTCCAGGCGGGCCGGGACCTTCTGGCCGGGCTGGAGGCCCTGGTCGGAGCGGAAGCGGCGGACCTCGGTGATGACCCGCTGGAGGCTCTCGATCTCCGCCTCGGCCTCCGCGTCGCGGAATCCGCTGTCCGCCGGCCAGTCGGCGACCACGACGGATTCGCGCCCGGTGAGCGTCGTCCACAGGGTGTCCGTCACGAACGGGACGACGGGGTGCAGCAGCCGGAGCGTCACGTCCAGGACCTCGCCCAGGACGCGGGCCGATGCCTTGGCCGCGTCGCCGCCCGCGAAGAACGTCGTCTTGGACAGCTCGACGTACCAGTCGAAGACCTCGTCCCACGCGAAGTGGTAGAGGAAGTCGGCGAGTTTCGCGAACTGGTAGTCGTCGTAGTACGCGTCCGCCTCGGCCACGACCGTGTTCAGGCGGGACAGGATCCAGCGGTCCGTGGCCGACAGCTGCTCCGCCGGGGGGAGTTCGCCCTCGACGGTCGCGCCGTTCATCAACGCGAACCGGGTGGCGTTCCAGATCTTGTTGGCGAAGTTGCGGGACGCCTGGACCCAGTCCTCGCCGATCGGCACGTCCGTACCGGGGTTGGCGCCACGCGCGAGGGTGAAACGCAGCGCGTCGGAGCCGTACTTGTCCATCCAGTCCAGCGGATTGACCGTGTTCCCGAAGGACTTCGACATCTTCTTGCCGAACTCGTCGCGGACCATGCCGTGGAACGCGATGGTACGGAAGGGGACTTCTCCGTCCATCGCGTACAGGCCGAACATCATCATCCGCGCGACCCAGAAGAACATCAGGTCGTAGCCGGTGACCAGGACGGAGTTCGGGTAGAACTTCGCCAGGTCGGGCGTCCGCTCCGGCCAGCCCATCGTCGAGAACGGCCACAGTCCGGACGAGAACCACGTGTCGAGGACGTCGGTGTCCTGCGTCCAGCCCTCACCCGTCGGCGGCTGCTCGTCGGGGCCGACGCAGACGGTCTCGCCGTCCGGGCCGTGCCAGACGGGAATCCGGTGCCCCCACCACAGCTGCCGTGAGATGCACCAGTCGTTGAGGTTGTCGACCCAGTCGAAGTACCGCTGCGAGAGTTCGGCGGGGTGGATGTCGACGCGGCCGTCGCGGACCGCGTCGCCGGCGGCCTTGGCGAGCGTTTCGACCTTCACCCACCACTGCAGGGACAGCCGGGGCTCCAGCGTCGTCTTGCAGCGCGAGCAGTGGCCGACGGAGTGGACGTACGGACGCTTCTCCGCGACGATCCGGCCCTCGGCCCGCAGCGCGGCGACGATGGCCGAGCGGGCCTCGAAGCGGTCGAGCCCCTCGAACGGACCGTGGGCCGTGATGATGCCGCGCTCGTCCAGGACCTCGATCGATTCGAGGTCGTGGCGCTGGCCGATGGCGAAGTCGTTCGGGTCGTGGGCGGGCGTGACCTTGACGGCTCCGGTGCCGAACTCCGGGTCGACGTGGGTGTCGGCGACCACCGGGATCGTGCGGTCGGTCAGCGGCAGCTTGATCCGCTTGCCGACGAGGTGGGCGTAGCGCTCGTCGTCGGGGTGGACGGCGACGGCGGTGTCGCCGAGCATCGTCTCGGCACGGGTCGTGGCGACGACGATGGTGTCGTCCCCCTCGCCGTACGTCATGGAGACGAGCTCGCCGTCGTCGTCCTGGTAGTCGACCTCGATGTCGGAGATGGCCGTCAGACAGCGCGGGCACCAGTTGATGATGCGCTCGGCGCGGTAGATCAGGCCGTCGTCGAACATCTTCTTGAAGACGGTCTGGACGGCCCGGGACAGGCCCTCGTCCATGGTGAAGCGGTCCCGGCTCCAGGCCAGGCCCGAACCGAGGCGTCGCATCTGGCCGGCGATCTGCCCGCCGGACTCGGCCTTCCACTCCCAGACGCGCTCGACGAAGGCCTCGCGCCCCAGGTCGTGACGGGACTTGCCTTCCTTGGCGAGCTCGCGCTCGACGACGTTCTGGGTGGCGATGCCGGCGTGGTCCATGCCGGGCTGCCACAGCGACTCGTAGCCCTGCATCCGCTTGCGGCGGGTGAGGGCGTCGATCAGCGTGTGCTCGAAGGCGTGGCCCAGGTGGAGCGACCCGGTGACGTTCGGCGGCGGGATGACGATCGTGTACGGCGGCTTCTCGCTCTCCGCGTCCACCTCGAAGTACCCGCGCTCCACCCAGCGCTCGTACAGCGGCCCCTCCACCTCGGCCGGCGTGTACTGGGTCGGCAGTTCGGTGGCGGGCGCTGTCTGCTGCTGAGTGTTGTCGGTCACGACGACCATCCTATGGCCCGGCCCCTTCGGACGCCTGGCCCCACCGGGGTCGCCCGCCGCACCCGCCCTCCCCCCGGCCGGACCCGCCTTTCCTCCACCGGGGCACGGGACCGCCGGACCCGCGCCCTTCCCCTCATCCCTCCGGCGGCGGGGCCGTCACCCGTCCCGTGAGCGCCGCGAGCGAATTGCGCACGTGCGTCATACGGGCGTGCAACTCGTCGCGGCTCACCTCGTGTTCACGCAGTATGCGGTCGGTCTCGCGGACCACCCGCTCCTCGCGCACACGGGCGTCCGAGAAGAGTTCGGCCGCGCGGGCCTCCGCGTCCTCCTGGCTGTGCCGCGCGGCCTCCTCGGCGTCCGCGCGCCCGCGCCGCGCCGCCGCGAGGACGGCGTCCGCGCGCCCCATCAGAGCGTCATGACGTTCCGTCAGCTGCGTTTCACGTGCGAGGAGTTCGGCCTCGGCGACCTTGCCGCGCTCGGCGTGCTCCTGCTCCTGGTGGGCGAGGACGCTGGACGTACGGGCACGGGTCTGGGCCATCAGCTCCTCGCCCTCCGCCCGGATGCGCGCGGCGTCCTCGCCCGCCCGCGCGAGGAGGTCCGCCGCCGCCCGGCGGGCCTCGGCGAGGACGCGTTCGGCGTCCTCCCCGGCCTGGGCCCGCGCCTTCCCGGCGTGCGCGCGGGCGGCGTCCCGCGCCTCGCGCCCGGCGGCCTCGGCCGCGTCCCGCACCGCCTGTGCGGCCTCCTGGGCGGCGGCGCCGGACTCGGCCGCCTCCTCCTCGGCGAGGGCGAGTATGGACCGGGCGCGCTCGCTCAGCTCCTGGTACGTCTGCGGGGCGAGGCCCGCGACCTGCTCGTTCAGCCGGGCCGACTCGGCCGCCAGCTCCTCCGCGAGAGCGGTCAGCCGGGAGAGCTCGTCCAGGGCCGCGTCCCGCTCCGCCGCGAGTGCGGCGACGAAACGATCCACCTGCTCCGGGCGGTAGCCACGTCCTCGTCCCCCCACGAAGCCATGTCCGGACACCGGTGCAGCACTCATCCCTGAAGCCCTCTCTTCCGCACGCCGCCATCGATCCTGAGGTCAAGGATGCGGCAATTGGGCCGGAAGTCGGAATCGATCAGCCGCTTTCCGGACGGAAGCGACCGGCGTCACAGCCCGGCGGCGTCCGCGAACGCCCACCGCAAACACCCCAAGGGATACCCGGCCGAACCGGGCCGGACACGCGAGAACGCCCGCCCCTTCGAACGGAGAGTTCGAGGGGCGGGCGTCCCGGGCCCACGAGGCACCGGATCGAGCCACCGGACCGAGTGATCGACTCACGCCGTCGGTTCAGGCCGCCGGATCAGGCCGCCGGATCAGGCCGCCGGATCAGGCCTTCGGTTCAGGCCGCCGGATCGAGCGCGTCAGATCAGGCCGTCCCACATCTGTTCCAGCAGCACCGACCACCAGCTCTCCGGCGACGCCAGCGCCGCCGGGTCCAGCGCCGCCAGGGCCGCCTGGAAGTCGACGGTCCAGCGGCCGGCCTGCTCCGGGTTCAGTCCGTACCGCAGCCGCCACATCCGGCCGAGCAGGGCCATGCACCGGACGAACTCCGGCAGCCCCGTGTTCACGAACTGCGGCAGCACCGACTGCCCGCCCGGACCGGCCTCCACGGGCACCGCGACGATGTTCGCCGTGCCGTACTGGACGCAGATCGCCCGGCCGAAGTCCGTGCCCATCACGAGGTACGCCCCCGCGTCCGGCGCGGGCCGCACCTGGCGCTGCGCGGCCAGCTCCGCGAGGGTCGGCACGACCGGCTGGCCGGGCTGGGCCCAGAAGAACGGCCCGAAATCGGCGGGCAGCCCCGCCCAGACCAGGGTCCGGCCCACCGCCTCCGGCACACCCTGCCGGGACACGGCCCGCTCGTCGAAGCGGAGCACGCCCTGCGGGCCGAACGCCTGGAGCAGTTCCTCCGCCACCCCTTCCGGACCGACCGGCGGCGCGGGCTGCACGGGCGGCAGCGGCGCCCGCACCGGGGCGGGCCGCGCCGGGCCGTCCGCCACCTGGTGCAGTTCGCCCTGGTGGGTGAGGAGGTGCCGCATGCCCTGCTGACGGCTCGCGTGGTCGGTGCCGTACGGGGCGACGCTGGTGATCCGCACCTGCGGCCACATCTCGCGGATCATCCGCGCGCAGTAGCCACCGGGCAGCTCGCAGGACTCCAGCTCGGTGTGGAGCTCGATGACCTGCTGGGGCGGCACGTTCATGCCCCGCAGCTCGTAGAGCATCTGCCACTCCGGGTGCGGAGTGCCCGGCGCCGAACGCCGGATGAGCTGCTGCTCGCTGCCGTCGGGCGCGCGGTACCGCAGCACCGCCTGGTAGCCGGGCCCCACGGCCGGCGGCTGGGCGGGCTGCTGCGGGTACCCGTACGCGGGCGGCGGCGGGGGTACGGGGGAAGGCCCCGGCACCCCGGGGACGCCGGGCACCCCGGGCGGCGGGACGGGAGGACCCACCGGAGGACCGACCGGCGGCGCGGCGAACACCGTCTCGGCATGGTGCACGTCACCGCGCGGACCAGGAGGCGCGGGCGGGGCGGGCGGACCGGGCGGCGCCGGAACACCGGGCTGCGCGGGCGGACCGGGAGGCGCGGGCGGACCGGGAGGCGCGGGCGGACCCGGCGGCGTCGGCGGCTGCGGCGCACCCGGGCCGCCGACCGCGGGAGCCAGCT
Source organism: Streptomyces sp. NPDC060184 (assembly GCF_042728795.1). Lineage (NCBI taxonomy): Bacteria > Bacillati > Actinomycetota > Actinomycetes > Kitasatosporales > Streptomycetaceae > Streptomyces > Streptomyces sp. NPDC060184. The sequence continues at coordinate 54,958 of NZ_JBHWYX010000003.1, read as the reverse complement.
GCGTCGGTACGTAACCGGCGGCGGGCACACCGGGCGCACCCGGGCCCGAGACCGGCGGGGGCGCGACGGGACGTACGCCCGGGATGCCCGGGGCGCTCGGCGGCGGGGGCACCGTGCTGGGGCGCGGGGCACGCGGCGGGGCCACGGCCTTGCTGGTCGCCGCGTCCGCGATGTCCTGCGCGTCGGGAGGGGTGCCCGGCCCCGGCCTGGGCGGCGGCGTGCCGCCCGGGATCAGCGCGGTCGGGGCGTCGGCCGGAACGTTCGGCGCGGGCGCGCCCTCGTCGTCGGCGCCCGAGAGCGGCGGGGCGAACACCGTGGCGGGCAGCGGGACCGCCGCGTCGTCCGAGCCGCGGTTGGTGTCCGTACCGGCCCACGGCGTCGCACCGTCCGGTACGGGCGGGGCGGCCGGGGAACCCGTCGCGGGTACCCCGTCCGAGGCGGTCGGCTCGTGGTCCTCGGGCTCCTGCGGGGCGGGCCGGGCGGACGGCACCGACGGCACCGCGTCGCTCACGCCACCCGAACCACCGGCACCCGAACCACCGGCAGCGGCACCACCGGCAGCCGAGCCACCCGCGGAAGCCCCACCGGCAGCGGCATCCTCGGCAGCCGCGTCGGACGGCTGCTCGCGCCTGCCGTCCGGAATGCCCAGCTTGTCGGCCGCTTCCTGGAGCCATTCCGGCGGCGTCAGCAGGAAGGAGGTCTGGTTCAGGTCGATGCGCGCGGGCGCCTGGGGGGCGGGCGCCGCGTCCTGCGGGGAGCCGTACTCCTCCTCGTAACGCCGTATCACCTCGCCCACCGGAAGGCCCGGCCACAGGGTGGCCTCGCCGCTGTCGCGGGCGATGACCAGCCGCTGCCGGCCGCCGTCCGAGACGGGGCCCTCGGGGCGGTCCTCGGCCCACACCACGAAGCCCAGACCGAACTCGCGGACCCGCACCTCCCGGTGCTGGTAGGCGGGCACGTCACCGTTGACCCACTCGTCGGCCCGCTCCTGCGCCTGTGCGAACGTCACCATCGCGCTCAGCCCTCCACCGGGACGGCACGCGCGAAGCCGCCGTCCACCATCAGGTTCGCCACCGTCTCCAGCTCCTGCGGGCTGCCCGCAAGGCGCTGGAGGAACGCGTCGAAGTCCGCACCGCACGGCAGCAGCAGCCGCTCCGACCGCTCCTGCACCGTCAGGTCGTTCCGGTCGCGCGCGTCGTCGTAGGCGCAGAACCAGACCGAACCGATGCCGCTCCCCTTCACCTTCACCGCCAGCAGACCGCCCTGGACGAACGCGATGCCCAGGAAGTCCTTGGTGAAGTGGTCCCGCAGGCACTTGTTGACGTAGACGAGGTCGTTGACCGCCGCCTCCTCGCGCACCGTGAAGAACGGCTGGTCCACCAGGAGCCCCAGTTCGGGGTCGAGCGCGGTGCCGACCGGGGCGGAGCCGCCCGCCGCCTTCAGGAACGAGCGGTACGCGCCCGGCAGCCGGTACCCCAAGTCCTCCTCGGCGCCGAGGATCTGCTGCTCGGACACCGCGACGGCGCCCTTCGGCAGCCGGAAGTGCGCGGGCCGGGTGCCCTGCAAGGGCCGCGTGCCGCGCCGCTCGTGGTCCACCGGGGCCGTCGACAGACCGGCGTGGTGGCGCAGCAGCGGCTTCACGTCGACCGGTACGAGCTCCATCCGGCGGCTGCCCGACACGTGGTGCCAGGTCCAGCCGTGCGGGGTCGCGACGGAGGGAATCGTGTCCCACAGCTCGTGCCCGGCCGCCGCCAGCGCCGCGTTCGCCGACACGTAGTCGGTGAGCCGGAGTTCGTCGATGCCGAAACCCTCCGGGGGATCGGCGATCTCCGCCGCCGCGCGCGCGTACGGGGAGAAGTCCGGATGACCGTTCGCGTCGATCCGCACCCCTCTCGGGTGGCGCGACGCCCGGACCGGGTCCGGGAAGTGCACGACCTGCCCGGCGTAGGCCGCGTTCGGTGGCGCGGCTTGCTGCCCGAGCCGACCTGTCGTCATGGCGGTTGCCCCCTGCTGCGTCCGGTGTTCCCCACAGCCTAAGCGGTGGCGCACCAGGCAGGACCGCTCCTTTCCCGGCCGTCACCGACCGTCACATCGAGGTGACGGAAGAGCGACGGTTGGGCGGCTTTGAGCGACACGCTGCCCCCAATACCGCCCCAGCTTCCCCACCGTCCGACACATTTGGCAGGCTGTCCCCCGCAACTCGGGGGATTGCACGGGAGGAAATCGACACCATGCACGACGTACATACAGTCACTTCCGGGGACCCGCGCCTCAGCTGGAGCACCACCGACTCCAACCGCATCCCCCGGCTGCTCCACCGCCGCGACGGCATCCTGCCGGCCGTGGCCGCCGCGCTGTCCGTACGCGGGGAGACGCTCACCTGCACCGCGGGCAAGGGGGACCAGCCACCCGTCCTGCACCACCTCGTCCAGGACTTCCTGGACACCCTCCCCACCAGCCAGCGCGAACGCTTCACCGGCCGCTGCCCCGAGGCGATACTCCTCTCCCGGCAGCTCACCGCAGCCGAGGGGACCCGCTCCAAGCGCGCCCAGCGCAAACCCCTCACCAGCGGCGAAGCCCGGCGCGCGCTCAAGCACGGCCGCCTCACCGCCCGCCACATCCGCGAGGACGGCGACCCCCGGCACGGAAGCTACGCGGCCCCCTGCCGCTCCTGCGCCGTGATGCTCGCCCACTTCGGGGTACGCCCCGTCGACCTCACCGCCGACGGCACGGCCACCACGGCCGAGAAGGGCTGACGGCGTCCCCGTGCAGAACCTGAGCCACCAGAACCCGAGCCGGCAGGACCTGAGCCGGCAGGACCCGCATCAGCACGATCCGGTCCGGCCCATTCCGGGGCAGCACGACCTGAGCCGGCACGACCCGGTCCGCGACCACAGCACCCGCTTCACCCCCGTCGTCGAGAAGGCCCTGCGCGCGGCGGGCTGGGAGCCCGGCCGCTGGATCATCCGGCAGGCCGAGGAGTGGGCCGACGCTCTGCGCGCCCACACCTCACCGGCGGGCCACGAGCACGCGGTGTTCCCGGCGGTGGTCGAGGCATGGGCGGAGTTCGGCAACCTGCACATCCCCGCGCCCGGACCCGGCCGGCAGATCGTCCCCGCCTCCGTGCGGATCGATCCGCTCGGCGGCCTCCACCTCGCCCGCACCCTCGGCGACCTCGGCCGGGCCCTGGAGACCGAGATCAGCCCCCTGGGCCAGGAGAGCGAGGGGCAGGCGGTCCTCGCCATGGACACCGAGGGCCGCGTCTACAGCATCGACCACACCGGCGACTGGTTCCTCGGCGCGGACATCGACCGGGCCCTGAACACCCTCCTCACGGGCATCCAGCCGACCCGGCTGACATCGGGCTGAGGCCCCGGTCGACAGGAGTCGCCTCCACCGCGCCGCGCCGCCGGACACCGCCCAGCGGCCCCAGCGGCCCCGGCGCCTCCGGGCCGCCTCCGGGCCGCCTCCGGGCCGCCTCCGGGCCGCCTCCGGGCCGCCTCCGGGCCGCCTCCGGGCGGAATCAGGGGAAGGGAAGGGCGTCGAGGTCCAGGGTGAGCAGATTGCGCCAGTCGTTGGTGACGATCGCCTTTCGGCCCTCGCAGCGCACCCGGACGAACGGGTTGGACAGGGTCGAGCAGACGACCCACCGCAAGGTGCGGTCGGGACGGAGGCGGGCGAGGCAGGCGGTGTGGCCCAACCCCAGGTCGCCGACCGACAGCCACCCCGATCCGTCCGGCAGCGGACTCTCGTCGTTGACCTCCACCTCGCCGGTGCCGTGTTCGGCCAGAACGCGGGTCACGTCCAACGGCCCCCCGACGCGCCACCGGAGCGGCTGCCCCGCCTCCGGGTGGTACGCCCCCGGACCGTCGAACAGCAGCTCCACGCCGGTGTCGTCCGGCCGGTAGAGCCCGTCACGGTAAGGCACTTCCCCGGCTCTCCACGCCTCTTCGATGCGATGGACCGTCATGTCGCCCTCCCCTCGGCCGCGTTCCGGACGTCCCGTCATTCCTCAGCGCACGTCGAAGGCCGGGTCCCGGAAGTCGACGACGACGGAATTCCCCAGGTTGTTGAAGAAACGCGCCGTCCAACCCTCGATCTCCACCCGCTCGAACGGATTCGCGTTCTCCATGGAGGCCACCCACACCAGACTCCTGTCGGCGGCCAGTCGGGCGAAGAATCCGTCCGCCCCGAGCGAGCCCTCTCCACCGCAGACGAATCCGGACCGGCCGGGCAGTTCGAGGCAACACCCCGGGTTGAACATGAGGGTCGTCGTTTCTCTCCTCTCCTTCACCCCCGGGAGATCGAAGTCCTCCAGCGGCCCGAGACGGAACACCGAAAGATCGGGGCCGTCGACCTCGATGGCGCGGACCGAATCGTCCGCCCTGTACAAGCCGTTCCGATACGGAGCCCGGCCCATCTCCCAGAGATCAGTGACGTAGCCCATTCCCTCCCAGCCCTTCTGTCGTCCGGCTCTCCCGGCCATGGCAGCGGCCTCTCCGACGCCCGGCACCCGGCACCCGGTCTCCGGGCCGGTACGGGATTCAAAGGCCCACGGACACCGTGAGAACGCTCACCGCGGCCTCCACGGCGAACGGGCCCTCCAGCTGAACCCAGTAGAGATCCGGCAGTCCGGAATGCTTCCTCAGCAGATCTTCGGCACCGCCCGGCCAGGGATCGTCTCCCGCTGGAAGATGCTTCACGATGATGGCGCGCGCCACCCTGCCGTCGCCATCACGGACGACTGACTTCAGAGTTCCGAGGGGCGTCGCTCACCTTCTCTCCACCCAGGGGCCACCTGCGCCCCGAGCAGCCCCTCGACCGCCTCCGCGACCGCAGCCGCCTGGAGGTCTCGACCGGTGCGGTTCGGGTGGACGTACCAGGGGAGTTCGCGCCCCCCGTAGCTCACCTCGGAGCTCTCCAGCAGGGCGCCGATACCGCGCCGGGCCCCGTCGCACCCGGTGGTGGCACCGGTCCGGGCGTAGAGGTCGACGTACGTCGCCCCCGCCTCCTCCGCCGCCTCCCTCATGAGCGCGCCGAGGGGCCGCTGCACACCGGTGTCCAGGAACGTCAGGGCGTCCTGCCCGATGTCCGCGAACGGCTTCTCCGAGCCGCCCGGAACCTCCGCGAGGCACCGGCCGGTGTCGGCGGGTACGAGCCGGGGGTAACCGACCAGCACCACCCGGGCGTTCGGGGACTCGGCCTTCACCCGGCCGAACATCCGGCGCAGGTCCTGCCGGACGGCGGCCATACGCCCGGCGAGCCACCGTGCCCCCTCCCCCTGGAAGTACGCGGCGCACGCGGAGGGCGGCGAGGCCGCGTCGACCGGGTCGGCGGGCATCATCAGCCCCTCGGCGCCCCGGAGCCGCCGCGAGCACTGCTTGAGGATGCTCGCGACCCCGGCGGTGTTGCCGCCGAGGCTGCCGACCACCAGCCCGGTGCCGGGCCCGAGCGCGGACTCCTGCGGGGCGACCCGCTCACCACCGGCCCGTTCCTCACCGGCCCGCTCCCCACCGGACGGCGCGAAGCTCTGCGCCTCCCACACGTCACGGATGCGGGCGCCCCCGCAGGACACGTCCGCCCGTACGTCGAGCCGGACACCCGCCGGGGCGAGCCGTTCGACGACCTCGACCGGGTAGTTCGCGGCGGACCGCAGGCATCCGGCGGGGCCCCGCGTGGGGGCGATGCCGAAGTTGGCGGTGGAGGAGTCGCCGATGAACACGGTCTCCACCGGCGCGGGGGCGACGGGCGCGGCAGCGGGGCCGGGAGCGGCCGGGGCGGGGGCGGCCGGGGCGGCGGCCGTCACCCACAGGCCGAGCGCGACGAGCGCGGCGGCAGCGGTCTTGCGCACGCGGGGTTCCTTCCGGAGGACGGGGAAGCGAACTCCGGATACTACGCGGTGCGCGCATTCAACTACGCACAGCCACCGCGCATTTCAGCCCAGCGGCAGCTCGGCCAGCAGCACCGCGAACACCGGCGCGTCCGCGAACGGCCGCTGCTGACCGACCTTCCGGAAGCCCCAGGACTCGTACAGCGCCTGGACGCGCGGGTGTCCGGTGTCCACGAGCAGTACCGCCAGGTCCTCGCCCCGGCTGTCGAGAAGGGCCCGCGTCACCAGCTCCGCCGTACCCGTCCGCCGGAACTTCGTGACCACGGCCAGCTCGGAGTAGGAGAAGGTGCGGTCCTTCTCCGGTGCCGGATCGACGTGTTCGCGCCACCACTCCTTGCCCGGGCGCCCCGGAGCCCCGTACGCGAAGGCCACCGGCTCGTCCGCGTCGAAGGCGATCACGCAGGCGAACTCCGGGTGGCCGCCCCAGTGGTCCACGAACCAGGGGAAGCGCTGGTTGAACCCGTCGTCCATGGCGTCCGCGTAGGCGTCCCGGTGGACGTCCAGCAGGGCCTGGCGGATCTCCGGAAGGTCCTCATGGGTGAAGTGGCGGACCTCCGGCCGGAAAGCGTTCACGCTCGACTCCCTTCGGACCGGTAGCGGTCGGCCCACTCTCGACCGGCGCTCGCGTCCGGCGCAAGAATGATCACCGCACGGCGGAACTCCCCGAGGAGGGACCGCATCCGCCCGGGTATCGGCGATCCGGACATCAGCGCGAAGACCCTCGACGCGGTCGCGCACGCCTGATCGACGTCGCGCTGGTGGAGCTGGGCGAGCGCGAGCCGGGTGGTCGCCAGCGCCCGGTTCCGCCGGAACTGCTCCGGGATCGCGGCCAGCGCCCGGTGGGAAGCGGCCTCCGCCCCGGCGTGGTCACCGATCCGGTCCAGGACGACGGCGGTGATCGCGGCCAACTCGGCCGGCCCGTAGAAGGCCATCCAGCGCACCCGCGGCCCGGCACCCGCCTTGACCATCGCCTCCCGGGCGTACCCGAGGGAGCGCAGGGCGGCCTGCCGCTCGCCGAGGTACGCGTACCCGACGGCGGTACGCGCGTGGGCCAGCGAGGCGAACACCGGATCCCGCTTCGTGATGCCCGTCGCCTGGGCCGCCAGACCGGAGTCGAGCGCCTCGCCGTACTCGCCCCGCTGGCGCGCGAGCATCGCGTACGAGTTCCAGACCCGCAGCTCCGTCACCGGGTCCTGCCCCATCCCCGCCAGGTACAGGGCCTTCCCCAGCAGGGCGTGCGCCCGGTCGCTCCGCCCGGCGTCCAGGGCGGACCAGGCCGCCGTGGCCGTGTACTCGGCGGCCACGGAGAAGAGGCGGAGCCGGATGCGCTGGGTGGCCCCGAGCCGCTGCTTCTCCAGCGCCCGGGCCGCCCCGGCCAGGGCCGCCCCTTCCAGCCCCGTGTGACCTCCCCGGAAGTCGTCCAGGGCCGTCAGCGCGTCCAGGCCGTCGCGGAGGACCAGCACGTCGGACGTACCCACCCGGGGCGCGGCCCCGGCGCACGGGGCCGACGCGGCGAAGGGCGCCGACGCGGCGACGGAGGTACCGGTCGTGGTGGCGGTCACCGCGGTGGCCGCGGCGGCGGTCGCCGCCGCGGTGAGGAAGCGCCTGCGGTTCACGGGGGACTCCGATGCGGTGGCCGGACCGCGGCGGGCGCGCCGTCCGGCAGGCGGACGGAAACCGAGCTCCTCGGCCCGGCAGCCGAATACTGCTTCCAACGCCTCACGTTGCCGAGGATGAGGCCAACTCGTCCTGCCGGTCAGCCAGTTGCGGACCGTTCGATCACTGACCGTGCCGCCGTGCCCCAGTTCGATCAACCGCGCGTTCACCGAATCGGCCAACTCGGCCTGGGTGAAACCGCCTTCCCGCATGGCGCCGCCGAGGCGCTCATTCCCCTGCACACCACCCACGGTAGTGACGGAGCCCCGGACGGTGAGCGGTTTGCGCGAAATTTCCGGTACCCCGGCACACAGGACCGCCGGATCTTTCCTCCTCACCACCGGGGGCGGGCGCGTTGACTGGAGCCGGGCCGCGTTCCGGACGCCCCGCCCGTCCGGCCCCCGCGCGGACGGCGCCACGTTCGGAACACGCCCCGGCCGTCGCCGTCCGCGATCCACCCGGGCGGGGCGGAACCCGCACCCCCAGAGGTCCCGATGACTGCGACCACGACACCACGCCCCACCGGACACCCCGGCTACTCCCAGACCATGCCCCGCGATCCCCGGAGCGCGGCCGGCGCCCGCCGCCTCGTCCGGACCGCACTGGCGGCCTGGGCCATGGAACCGCTGGCCGAGGACGCCGGCCTCGTCATCACGGAGCTGGTCTCCAACGCCGCCCTGCACAGCCGGCTGGCGTCGATCCGCGTCCTCGTCTCCCGGCCCGAGAAGGGCCGCGTCCGGCTCGCCGTGGTCGACCGCTCGCGGCGCGTCCCGGTGGTGCGGAGGGACTTCGACGGCGACGGGACCCGAGGACGCGGGATGGTGCTGGTCGACGCGCTCAGCGACCACTGGGGCACCGAGGTGTACCGCTGGGGCAAGCAGGTGTGGGCGGAACTGACGATCGACCCGGCCGAGGCCGACCGCGAGGCGGACGACCCGCGAGGAGGACCCGCGGCCCCGTGAGCGGACCGTGGCGACCTCGCGGTGGGGCACGCCCCCACGAGCGGAGCACCCCGCCGGACACCGCCTAAGCGGTCTCCGCCCCCTCGCCCCGGACGCCTGCCGCCGGCCCCGGCAGCGCCACCTCCATCGGTACCGCGGCCACCTCCGGCACCACCACCACGGGGGCCACCGCCCCCGGGTGGTCCGCGTCCGCGATCTCGGCCGCGTCCGCCGCCGCCGCGTCCGCCTCCATCGGGTCCGCCACCGGCGCGTCCGTCACCGGCACGTCCGTCACCGGCACGTCGGGGAGCACCGCCGACACCCGGAAGCCGCCCGCGTCGGTCGGGCCCGAGACGAAGACACCGCCGAGCGCGGTCACCCGCTCCCGCATCCCGACGAGCCCGTTGCCGCCGCTCGGCAGATGGGCGTCGGCGGCGGTGGCGTCGGACGGGCCGTTCTCCACCTGCATCGCGACCTCCGCCTCGCGGTGCGCGAGCCGTACCCGCGTCTTCGCGCCCGCCGCGTGCTTGTGCACGTTGGTCAGCGCCTCCTGCACCACCCGGTACGCGGTCTGCTCGACCTGCCGGGCGTACGGGCGGGGGTCGCCGTCGACCGACAGCTCCACGGTCATGCCCGCCTGCCGCGACTGGGCGACCAGCGCCTCCAGCTCGCCGAGGCGCGGCCCGTCCTCCGGCGTCGGGCCCCCCGGGGGGCCCGCGGGGCCGGCGCCGCCCCCCGGGGGGCGCCGGGGGCGCCCGCCGCCCCCGGCCCCGGCCCGGCCGGGGCCC
>NZ_JBHWYX010000003.1:0-45673 GCF_042728795.1 Streptomyces sp. NPDC060184 | reverse complement strand
CGCCGGGGGGGTGCGCTCGCTGGGGGGTGGGCCGCCCCTTTCTGGTTTGTTGGGGGTTGCCCCCCACCCCGCGGCGCGGGGGGGGGCGGGGGGGCCCACGGCCCGGCCGACGGAGGCAAGCGGCTGCCGCCCGTCACCCGGGCCCGGGCCCGGTCCGGCACCCGTACGCGGCGCGACCAGGGTGTCCCCGCTGCGCAGCACGCCCAGCATCTCGCGCAGCTCGGTCAGCGCCTGGCGCCCCATGTCGCCGACGAGCGCGGCGTTCCGTACCGCCTTCGCCGGGTCCTTCGGCGCGATGGCCTGGAGCGCCGCCGCGTGCACCACCATCAGGGACACCCGGTGCGCCACCACGTCGTGCATCTCGCGGGCGATCCGGGTCCGCTCCTCCGTACGCGCCCACTCCGCGCGCTCCTCGGCCCGGTCCGCGAGCAGCGACAGCTCCCGCTCCAGCGAGTCGGCCCGTTCGCGCAGGCTCTCCATCAGCCGGCGGCGCGCGCCGATGTAGAGGCCGAAGAGGAGCGGGGGCGCGGTCAGCCCCAGCGCCATGAAGAGGGAGACGACCGGGGCGTACCAGTCCCCCGGCACGGCGGCGGAGGTCGCCTGGTCGACGAGGTTCCGGCTCAGCCGCAGGTACGTGACGATGAAGCTGCCGACCAGCGACATCCCGGTCAGCACGACGGTGATCCTGCGCGGCACGTCGGAGGCGGCGAGCGAGTAGAGGCCGACGAGGCCCATCAGGAAGCCGACCTCGGCGGGCGTGGTCGCGATCGACACCAGGACCACGGCGATCGGCCACCGGCGCCGCAGCACCAGGACCGACCCGGCGAGCAGCCCGAAGAGCACGCCGACCGGCACCGGGAGCCGTGCCTCCTGGGCGAACTGGATCCCCTCCAGCCCGCACTCCAGCGCCGAGACCAGCGCCAGTCCCACGTCCAGGGCGACACCACGCCGCCGTTCCCACCACCAGTAGCCGCGGGTGGTCACTCCCGCCGCCTCCCGGTCTGCCCCCGTTGCGGTCATGCCATCCACCCTACGGGCGGGCGCATCCCATTTTCGGGTGACCGCAGCAGCACGACACGTGTTCGAGCGGGCCGCGAACCGCGGGTAATCCCTGGAAATGGCGATCCATCGGACACATGCCTGCACAGAGCACGCGATCGGGACGAGTATCGCCCTATGGCGGATACCACCCACGCCCGAGCGGACTTCGATGCTCTGCGCGCACAGGCGGTCGCCCTGCGCGGAGAGGGGCTGAGCCTCCGGCAGAGAGCTGCGCGATCCCGGCGTGATCACGTTCTGCTTGAGCCGGCTCAGGCTGCTCGGCGTCACGCCGGATCGCCTGCACCCCAGGGTCGGCGTCCACGCCTCGGCGGACGTATCCGGAGCCGAGCAGTTCTGGGCTCGCGCATCTACGTGATCAAGAGTGCGGAGCTCCGTCGTCGCGCGGAAGGGGCTTGGTACGGCATAGTGTTGGGTGCCGATCCGGCGAACTGACACGATGTCCGTTTAGCCGGAGTTATTCCCCCATGGTGTAATCAGGCAGCACTGCGGTTTTTGGTACCGTCTGTTCAGGTTCAAATCCTGATGGGGGAGCTCTTCGACGCGGGCCCCGACCTCACCGGTCGGGGCCCGCGCCCGTTTCCGGCAGGTGCACCCCCGGTATCCTGCGGGTGACCGCACCCGAAAGCCGAAGGGCACATCCGTGAGCGCCAGCAGCCCCGCAGCAGTCGTCGTCCTCGCAGCGGGTGGAGGCACCCGCATGAAGTCGAAGACGCCCAAGGTCCTCCACGAGGTCGCCGGGCGCTCGCTCGTCGGGCACGTCGTCGCCGCCGCCCGCGAACTCGGCCCCGAGCAGCTCGTCGTGGTGGTCGGGCACGCCGGTGAGCAGGTCGTCGCGCACCTCGAAGCGAGCGACGCCGGTGTACGCACCGCCTTCCAGGCCGAGCAGAACGGCACCGGCCACGCCACCCGCATCGGGCTCCAGGAGCTCGGCGGGGTCGAGGGCACCGTGATCGTCGTCTGCGGCGACACCCCGCTGCTCTCCGGCGAGACGCTCGGCGCACTCGCCGCCACCCACGCCGCGGACGGCAACGCCGTCACCGTGCTCACCGCCGAGGTGCCGGACTCCACCGGGTACGGCCGGATCGTGCGGGACCCGGTCAGCGGTGCGGTCACCGCGATCGTCGAGCACAAGGACGCGAGCCCGGCCCAGCACGCGATCCGGGAGATCAACTCCGGCGTCTTCGCCTTCGACGGGCGGCTGCTCGCGGACGCGCTCGGGAAGCTGCGCTCGGACAACAGCCAGGGCGAGGAGTACCTCACCGACGTGCTGTCGATCGTGCGCGAGGCGGGCCACCGGGTCGGCGCCTCGGTCGCGAAGGACCACCGGGAGATCCTCGGCATCAACAACCGGGTGCAGCTCGCCGAGGCCCGCCGGCTGCTGAACCAGCGGCTGCTGGAGCAGGCCATGCTGGCCGGTGTGACGATCGTGGACCCGGCGTCGACGCTGGTCGACGTGACGGTCACCTTCGGGCAGGACGCCGTGGTGCACCCCGGTACGCAGCTGCTCGGCGCCACCCATGTCGCGGAGGACGCCGAGGTCGGCCCGAACTCCCGGCTGAAGGACACCGTGGTCCACGAGGGCGCCCGGGTCGACAACACGGTCTCCGACGGCGCCGAGGTCGGCCCCGGTGCCACCGTGGGCCCGTACGCCTACCTGCGGCCGGGCACGAAGCTCGGCGCGAAGGCGAAGGCCGGTACGTACGTCGAGATGAAGAACGCCACGATCGGCGAGGGGACCAAGGTCCCCCACCTGAGTTACGTGGGCGACGCGACCATCGGCGACCACAGCAACATCGGCGCCGCCAGCGTCTTCGTGAACTACGACGGGGTGAACAAGCACCACACCACGATCGGCTCCCACTGCCGCACCGGCTCGGACAATATGTTTGTGGCACCGGTCACGGTCGGGGACGGGGTTTACACCGCCGCGGGCTCGGTCATCACCAAGGATGTACCGGCAGGCTCGTTGGCCGTGGCCCGGGGCCAGCAGCGGAATATCGAGGGTTGGGTCGCGCGCAAGCGGCCCGGAAGCGCCGCCGCTCAGGCCGCCTTGGCCGCCACGCAGGATTCCGAAGGCGAAAGCTGACCGGAAACACGCGCGCCGGAGTCGGCGTACCGTGATAGATGCTCACCCATTTCGGCTGGCACGTTGCACATCGGGACACATGCGTGCAACGGTCAGAAACACGTCTGAGGAGACTGTGCTGTGACCGGGATCAAGACGACCGGCGAGAAGAAACTGATGCTCTTCTCCGGCCGCGCCCACCCCGAGCTGGCCGAGGAGGTCGCACACCAGTTGGGTGTCGGCATCGTGCCGACGAAGGCCTTCGATTTCGCCAACGGTGAGATCTACGTCCGCTTCCAGGAGTCCGCGCGCGGAGCCGACTGCTTCCTGATCCAGAGCCACACGGCTCCGATCAACAAGTGGATCATGGAGCAGCTGATCATGCTGGACGCGCTGAAGCGCGCCTCGGCACGTTCGGTGACGGTGATCGTGCCGTTCTACGGCTACGCCCGCCAGGACAAGAAGCACCGCGGTCGCGAGCCGATCTCGGCGCGTCTGGTCGCGGACCTGATGAAGACGGCGGGTGCCGACCGCATCCTCACCGTCGACCTGCACACCGACCAGATCCAGGGCTTCTTCGACGGCCCGGTCGACCACCTCTTCGCGCTGCCGATCCTCGCCGACTACGTCGGTGCGAAGGTCGACCGCTCGAAGCTGACGATCGTCTCCCCGGACGCCGGCCGCGTGCGGGTCGCCGACCGCTGGTGCGACCGTCTGGACGCCCCGCTGGCGATCGTGCACAAGCGCCGCGACAAGGACGTTCCGAACCAGGTCAGCGTCCACGAGGTCGTCGGCAACGTCGAGGGCCGGGTCTGCGTCCTGGTCGACGACATGATCGACACCGGTGGCACGATCTGCGCCGCCGCCGACGCCCTGTTCGCGCACGGCGCCGAGGACGTCATAGTGACGGCCACCCACGGTGTCCTCTCCGGCCCGGCCGCGGACCGGCTGAAGAACTCCAAGGTCAGCGAGTTCGTCTTCACGGACACCCTGCCGACCCCGGGCGAGCTGGAGCTCGACAAGATCACGGTGCTCTCCATCGCCCCGACGATCGCGCGCGCGGTGCGCGAGGTCTTCGAGGACGGTTCGGTCACCAGCCTGTTCGAGAGCGACGAGCACTGACCGTCGCCACCCGTGCGAGCGGTCCGACCGCCGCACACCGTTCCGCCACGTTGCACGAGTAACCCGCAGGTCAGCGGGGTGCTGGCACGGGGCGGCACTGATCCACTTGGGGGACGGCCTCCCCGCCGGGTAGACTCACGGAGTTGCTCGGCGAGGGAGGCCGTACTCATGTACGGCGATCCGTTATCGACGCGCTCTTCGTAGCAGGCCGACAAGTCGTGGCCGGGTGACCAGTCCATTTTCGTCACCTCACGAGGAGTGCAGCCATGGCCGACCAGATCAAGCTCGCCGCCGAAGCCCGTACCGAGTTCGGCAAGGGTGCCGCCCGTCGCGCGCGTCGCGCCCACCAGGTTCCCGCGGTCGTCTACGGCCACGGTGCCGAGCCGGTCCACATCACCCTTCCGGGCCACGAGCTGCTGCTCGCGCTGCGTACCCCGAACGTCCTGATCGGTCTGGAGATCGACGGCAAGGACGCGCTGGTCATCCCGAAGGCCGTGCAGCGCAACCCGCTCAAGGGCGAGATCGAGCACGTCGACCTGCTGACCGTCAAGCGCGGCGAGAAGGTCAACGTCGAGATCGCCGTCGAGGCCGAGGGCGACCTGGCCCCGGGCGCGTTCCTGCTGGAGTTCGTCCAGAACACCCTGACCGTCGAGGCCGAGGCCACCCACATCCCCGAGTCCGTGTCGGTCTCCGTCGCCGGTCTGACCGCTGGTGACTCGATCCTCGCCAAGGACATCGCGCTGCCGAAGGGCTCCGTGCTCGCCGGTGACGAGGACGCCATCGTGCTCCAGGTCGTCGCCGCGCAGGCCGAGGAGCCGGCCGCCGACGCCGAGGAGACCGAGGGCGCCGAGGCCTGAGCCTCGACCTCGTTCGACCTGCTTGACTGACGGGGCGGCGGACTCCCTTACCGGGGGCCGCCGCCCCGTCGGGCTGTACGGGGGCACCCGCGGCCCGTACGCCCCGTCCACGCCCGCCCTCCGGCCCCCTCGCGGCCGGGGCCGCATCCGAGGAGACAGCGCGCAGATGTCCGACGTCACCGATCCCTGGCTCATCGTGGGCCTCGGCAACCCCGGCCCCGAGTACACCGCGAACCGGCACAACGTCGGCTTCATGGTCGCCGACCTGCTGGCGGAGCGGATCGGCGGGAAGTTCAAGCGGGCTCAGAAGGCGCAGGCGCAGGTGCTGGAGGGGCGCGTCGGCCCGCCCGGACCGGCGAACCGGCGCGTGGTCCTGGCGAAGCCGCAGTCGTACATGAACCTGTCGGGCGGCCCGGTGACGGCGCTGCGCGACTTCTACAAGGTGCCGACCGACCACGTCGTCGCGATCCACGACGAGCTGGACGTCGACTTCGGCGCACTGCGGCTGAAGCTGGGCGGCGGCGACAACGGGCACAACGGGCTGAAGTCGATGACCAAGTCGATGGGCCCGGAGTACCACCGGGTGCGCTTCGGCATCGGCCGCCCGCCGGGCCGGATGCAGGTCGCGGACTTCGTGCTGAAGGACTTCTCCTCCACCGAGCGCAAGGAGCTCGCCTACCTGGTGGACCGGGCGGCGGACGCGGTGGAGTCGCTGCTCGCGGACGGGCTGGAGCGGGCCCAGGGGACGTACAACTCCTGAGCGACCGGGGGGTGGTCGGGTCACGGGAGCGGCTGCTGCCCGGGTGCCCGGGTCAGGGCCAGAAGCAGACCGCCGCCGTCACGCACACCGGTATCACCCCCGTGAACCAGTACAGGGAGAAGGTGTTGAGCGGCACCTTGCGCCAGGGGTTCTGTTCCTGTTCCAGGATGTCGGCCCCGACCCGCTTCGCCACCGGGGCCAGCATGGCGACGACCATCAGCAGCAGCGAGCTGTAGATGTACAGGACGACCGGAACCGAGTAGCCCCTCACCGCGGCGTCGGGCAGCAGAACCACCCAGCAGACCACCGGAACCAGGAACATGCGCCGACGCGCCGTGCGTGTCGGCATGCACCGGTTCATCGCGGCCAGGTAGACGGCGGTCACACAGGCCGCGATGATCCACCAGGCACCGGTGGTCAGATGAGAAAGCATGATCGTGATTCCCCCCTGGGGTCGTTCACGATCGTAGGAAGCCGAACCTCCCGGGTGTACGGGAAGGTCCGGCAGCGGACCCCGGCCGGACCCTGCCGGTCTCCGGCAGCCCGCTCCCCCCGGCGCCCTCGGTCGGGGCAGCAGCGGCTCGACCCGGGCCGTGCGGACCGGGGCCGGGCGGCGGGCGCCCGGGGCGGGTTCACGCGGTGGGCACCTTGCGGACGGTGGTGTCGTCGGGGTCCAGCACCCGCCCGTCCGCCGCCCGGATCTCCAGGGGGCGCAGGCCCTGGCCGTGTTCGCGGTCGACGAGCCGCGAGTGGGGTTCGCCGGGGGCGAAGAAGTGCTGTTCCCCCCACTGCCGCAGGGCCACGACGACGGGGAAGAGGGCTCTGCCCTTCGGGGTCAGTACGTACTCGCGGTAGGCGCTGCCGTCCGAGGCGGGGACGGTTTCCAGGACCCCGCCCGCGACCAGGGCGCGCAGGCGCGCGGTGAGGATGTTCTTCGCCACCCCGAGGCTGCGCTGGAACTCCCCGAAGCGGCGGCTCCCGTCGAAGGCGTCGCGCACGATCAGCAGGGACCACCAGTCGCCGATGGCGTCCACGGACCGGGCGACGGGACAGTCGCTGTCGTCGAAGCGTGTTCTGGTCACCATGCCGTCCTCCACTCCCGACCGGTTGCATGATGCTACCAAACCCCGCTACGGTCGCCCCTGGTAGCAAGTTGAAACCAGATGTACGGGAAGCCACGTGCACGGAAGGGGTGCCGCGTGCTCGACGACAGGGAAGCCGCACCGCGGACCGCGGGCCGGAGCGGGGAAGGCGGCGCGCCCGCCCTGTCCCGGGGCGTCGTCGCCCTGTTCGCCGTCGCCTGCGGAGCCGCGGTCGCCAACGTCTACTTCGCCCAGCCGCTCCTGGTGACCATGGGCCACGACCTCTCCATGAGCCCCGCGCTGCTCGGCGCCGTCGTCACCCTCACCCAAGTCGGTTACGGTCTGGGCCTGTTCTTCCTCGTACCGCTGGGCGACATCACCGACCGCCGCCGACTCGTCGTGACCCAACTCCTCCTCATGGGCCTGGCGTTGGCCGCCGTCACCACCGCCCGCACGGCGGCGGCCCTCCTCGCGGGCATGGCCGGGGTGGGACTCCTCGCCGTCGTCACGCAGACGCTGGTGGCCTACGCGGCATCGCTCGCACCGCCCGACCGGCGCGGACGCGTCGTCGGTACGGTGACCAGCGGCGTAGTCCTCGGCATCCTGCTCGCCCGCACCGCCTCCGGTCTCCTGGCCGACCTCGCGGGCTGGCGCTCCGTCTACCTCGCCTCGGCCGCGCTCACCGCGCTGCTCGCCCTCGTCCTGTACCGCGTACTGCCGCGCCACACCAACACCCCGCCGGAGCGCCTGCGTTACGGACGGCTGCTGCGCTCCACGGTCACCCTGTTCGCCCGGGAGCGGCTGCTGCGCATCCGGGCCCTGCTGGGCCTGCTGATCTTCGCGGCCTTCAGCATCCTCTGGAGCAGCCTCGCGCTGCCGCTCAGCGAACCTCCGTACTCCCTCTCCCACACCGCGATCGGGGCCTGGGGGCTGGTCGGAGCCGCGGGCGCGCTGGCCGCGACGGCGGCGGGGCGCCTGAACGACCGCGGGCTCTCCGGGCGGACCACCGGCACCGCGCTGGCGCTGCTCGCCGTCTCGTGGGTGCCGTTGGCCTTCGCCCGCAGCTCCCTCTGGGCCCTGCTCGTCGGCGTGATCCTCCTCGACCTGGCCGTACAGGCCGTCCACGTCACCAACCAGACCCTGATCCACGCGCTGCACCCGGAAGCGGGCAGCAGGCTGATCGGCGGCTACATGGTCTTCTACTCGGCCGGCAGCGCCACCGGAGCCATCGCCGCGACCTCCCTCTACGCTGCGGCCGGCTGGGGGGCGGTCTGCGCACTGGGCGCCGCCGTCAGCGTCCTCGCGTTCGCACTCTGGGCCCTCACCCGGGGCAGCCTGCCGGACCACGCGACGAAGGTGGCGGCGGGGGCGGCGGGGGCGGCGGGGGCGGCGGACTGAGGCGTCACCTCTCGGGCCGAGCCCCAACCCCCCGATCCCCGACATTCCCACCGGTTCCCGACCGCTCATCCGTCCGTTTTCGGCCGCAAGTTGACCGAGAGCATCGTCCTGCCCAAAGATCTGCCCCCATGAAGCGGACCCCCTCCCAGCACGCGGCCCTGATCGGCCGTAACGGTGCGATGGCCCTGGTCACCCTGCTGCTGCTCGTCGCGGGTGCGTGGGCCTCGTGGGAGACCGCGCACCACATCATCCTGGCCAAGGGCCGCGAGCACGGCACGCTGACGGTGACCGGCTGCGGCGAGGAGACCTGCACCGGCACCTACACCCCCGACGCCCAGTCCCCGCCGCGCTCGGGCGTGATCGTCACGCGCTCCGTCGCCGCACAGCGCGGCGACGCGTTCCCGGTGGTCCTGAAGCCGGGCAGCGCCGAGGCCGTACGGACCGGGGTCCCCGGATTCCTGCACGCCTGGCTCCCGTTGGGCGGCTCACTGATCCTGGCCTCCCTGGTCCTGGGCGGCGGCCTGCGGCTGACCCGTACGGCATGGGCGGCGGGGGTCACGGGGGCGGCGCTGCTGGTGGCGACCTTCCTCGCGCTGTGAGGGGCTGATCGCGCGGGGGCGACTCGCCACCCGTCGCGGAGCGCCGTACGCCGTCAGGCGCATCCCCCTCTTCCCTTGTGCGCCAAGGGCGTTGGAGAATCCGTGCATGGATTCGCCTGCGCCCGACCCGACCGCCGACACGGCCACCACCTACCTCGCGGCACTCCAACGACGGCTCACGGCCGACGGCTGCACGGTGAGGTCGTCGGACTGGAACGGCCACCCCTCACTGACCGCCTACCGCGCCGATCGCAAGGCCCGCTGGTTCGGGACGAGGGTCGAGCTGTTCGTGTTCGCGGCAGCCGTCCCCGAGATCGACGTGGCCATCCTGAACGAGTTCACGGGGTGGGCCATGAGCTACGCGAAGGGCGCGCGCGGAGGCATACCCGGCGCCCGCAACGTGGCACAGGTACTCCCGGCCCTGGTGAGCGCCCGGGTGCGGCCCGAGGCGGCCCAGTGGGCCGCCCGGGACGCCCGCCTCCTCGGCACGACACTGATCAGCCGCCCCCTCACGGTCGAGGCTGCCCCCGGCGTCTCGCGAACCACGGCGTACCGGGGCGGGACCGGCTACGGCGGCTTGTTCACCCGCCACACACTGGACAAGCTCGCTCTCTACTTCCCGTGAGGGACGCCGCTCCGCACTCGGTCCGCCGTGCTTCTCCTCAGGAGCGAGTGAAGGCGCCACTCGCCGTGACGAACAATCGCAGCAGCCGGAGTGGTCCCGGCCGGACCTGGATGGCCGGCCCACGTGCGCGAACAGCGGATGCCCCCGCCCGGACGACGTGTCCGGACGGGGGCAGTCCGTTCAGCGAGCAGGTACCGCTGGGTCAGCCGGTGTTGCGCAGGCCCGCCGCCACACCGTTGACGGTGAGCAGGAGAGCGCGGGCGAGGAGCGGGTCGGCTTCCTCGCCGGCCGCGGCGGCGTCGCGCTGGCGCTTCAGCAGGGCGACCTGGAGGTAGGAGATCGGGTCCAGGTAGGCGTCGCGGATGGCGAAGGTCTGCTGGAGGACCGGGCTGGTGCCGAGGAGTTCGGTGTTGCCGGTGATCCGCAGGACTTCCTGGACGGTGAGCGCGTGCTCGGCCTCGATGACGTCGAAGACGTGCTTCAGCTCGTCGGGGACGAGGGTGTCGACGTAGTGACGGGCGATCCGCAGGTCCGTCTTGGCCAGCGTCATCTCGACGTTGGACAGGAAGTTCTGGAAGAAGTGCCACTGGTCGTGCATCTCGTCCAGGACGGTGTCGAGTCCCGCCTCGCGCAGGGCCTTGAGGCCGGAGCCGACGCCGAACCAGCCCGGGACGATCTGGCGGGACTGGGTCCAGCCGAACACCCACGGGATCGCCCGCAGCCCGTCCAGGCCGACGCCCGAGTCGGGACGCCGCGACGGCCGCGAGCCCAGGTGCAGCTCGGCGAGCTGGTCGACCGGGGTGGAGGAGAGGAAGTACGCGGGCAGGTCGGGGTCCTCGACCAGCTTGCGGTACGCGGCGTGGGCGGCGTCGGAGACGGTGTCCATCGCCGCGTCCCAGCGGGCCAGCGCCTCGTCGGACTGGCGCGGCGCGGTGTGCAGGGCGGAGGCCTGCAGGGTGGCCGCGACGGTCAGTTCCAGGTTCTCGCGGGCGAGCGCCGGGATGAGGTACTTGTCGGAGATGACCTCGCCCTGCTCGGTCACCTTGATCTCGCCCTCCAGGGTTCCCCAGGGCTGGGCGAGGATCGCGTCGTGCGAGGGGCCGCCACCGCGGCCGACGGTGCCGCCGCGGCCGTGGAAGAGGCGCAGCCGCACGCCGTAGCGGTGGGCGACGTCGCGCAGGCGGCGCTGGGCGCGGTGGATCTCCCACTGGGAGGTGGTGATGCCGCCGAACTTCGAGGAGTCCGAGTAGCCGAGCATGACCTCCTGGACGTCGCCGCGCAGCGAGACGAGGCGCCGGTAGGAGGGGTCGGCCAGCATCTCGTCGAGGATGACGTCGGCGGCGCGCAGCTCGTCGGTGGTCTCCAGGAGCGGCACGATGCCGATCTTCGCCCAGCCGGCGTGCAGGTCGAGGAGGCCCGCCTCGCGGGCGAGGACGGCGGCGGCGAACACGTCGTCGGCGCCCTGGCACATCGAGATGATGTAGGACTCGATGACCTCGGGGCCGAACCGCTCGAACGCTTCCTGGATGGTGTGGAAGACGCCGAGGGTCTTGGCGCCCGCCGCGTCCAGCGGAGCGGGGGTCGGGGCGAGCGGGCGGCGGGAGCGGAGCTCCTTGGCGAGGAGCTTCTGCCGGTAGTCGCGCGGCATGTCGGTGTAGCGCCAGGACTCCTCGCCGAGCCGGTCGAAGAGCTGACCGAGGGCGTGGTGGTGGGCGTCGGCGTGCTCGCGCACGTCCATGGTGGCGAGCTGGAGGCCGAAGGCGCCCAGCGTACGGATGGTGCGGTCCATCCGGCCGTCGGCGAAGAGGCCGCCGCGGTGCTCGCGCAGCGAGGTCTGGATGAGGGTGAGGTCCGCGAGGAGCTCGGAGGTGCCGAGGTAGTCGCAGCCGGGGCGGTGCGGGGTGCCCTTGGCGAGGCGCTCGCGGGTGTTGACGAGCTTCTGGCGGATGCAGGTGGCCTTGAGCCGGTACGGCTCCTCGGCGTTCAGCCGCTTGTAGCGCGGGCTGATCTCCGGGAGGCGTTCCAGGTCGGCCTGGAGGGATTCGAGCAGCTCTTCGGTGGCACCCGTGTAGCGGATGGAGTTGGAGAGCAGTCCGCGCAGGTGGTCGACGAGTTCGAGGGCGTCGGTGATGCCGTGCTCGTGCTGGAGGATCAGCACCTCCCAGGTGACGGCGGGCGTCACGTTGGGGTTGCCGTCGCGGTCGCCGCCGATCCAGGTGCCGAAGGTCAGCGGGCGGGTGCCCGCGGGCAGCGGGACGCCGACGCGCTCCAGTTCGGCGGAGAGGTCTTCGAGGACGTCGCCGACCGCTCCGGCGTGCAGCTCGTCCAGGTAGTAGATGGCGTTGCGGGCCTCGTCGGCCGGCTCCGGGCGGACGACGCGCAGCTCGTCGGTCTGCCAGATGAGGTCGATGTTCTCCGCGAGCCGCAGGTCGACGCGGCGGCGGTCGGCCTCGATGACCGGGGTCTCCAGCAGGGCCGCGATGCGGCGGAGCTTGTTGAGCACCGAGCGGCGGGCGGCCTCGGTGGGGTGGGCCGTGAAGACGGGCCGCACGTTGAGGTTCTTGACCGTCTCGCGCAGGTGCTCGGGGTCGGCGTCCTTGAGTCGGTCGGCGGTACGGGCGAGGAGCCCGCCCTCCGCGGCGCGCCGGTCGCGCATCTCGTGGGCGCGGTGCACCTGCTCGGTGACGTTGGCCAGGTGGAAGTAGGTGGAGAAGGCGCGAACGAGCTGCGCCGCGGTCTCCAGGTCCGTGTCGCCGAGGAGTTCGGCCGCCGCTTCGCCGTCCGTACGGGTGAGGGCGCGAACGCGTTCGACGAGTTCGAGGAGTTCCGGGCCCTCCTGGCGTACCAGGGTCTCGCCCAGCAGGTCGCCGAGGCGGCGGATGTCGGCCCGCAGTTCCGGGCTGCTGGCGGCAGGGGTCAGGTCGGCACTGCTCACAGTGTGCGGCTCCTTGCAGTGGTAGAGCACGAATCCGGGGCCAACGGCCGCAGCGTGCTGTTGCCGCCCCCGGGACGAGCGGGGTGCGGACCGCGCTGTCCGACCCTTCCAGGATATGTGGCACCGGCGTCGGCGCGTCCGGTGGCCTCACAGGGTGGGACGGGGCGGGGCATCCGACGGCGGGAGCCGTACAGGCTTTACCCGTACGGGGGCATGAGATACCACGAACGGCGGCCGGAACGTGGTCTGGTGGTGTGGGCCGCGTCACTACGGCACTTACGATCCCGTAGGTTACGGTCCCGTAACCACGGCCGATTCCGATTTGTTCTGTTCTCCTCACCCCCCGGGGGATCACATGACCATCAGCCCCGACCTGACCGACCAGCCGGACCCGCCGACGGGGACGGCTCCCGCTTCTCTCCCCTCCGCCACGCTGGGCGGCGACAACAAGCGGTCGATCGAGCAGATCGCGCTGCTGCTCTTCATCGTGGTGCCGTTCGCGGCCCTGGTGGCGGCGGTGCCGCTGACCTGGGGCCACGGCGTCAGCTGGCTCGATCTGGGGCTGCTGGTGGCGATGTACTACATCGGCTGCCACGGCGTCACGATCGGCTTCCACCGCTACTTCACGCACGGCTCCTTCAAGGCGAAGCGCCCGCTGCGCATCGCGCTCGCCGTCGCCGGCTCCCTGGCGGTGGAGGGCCCGCTGGTGCGGTGGGTCGCCGACCACCGCAAGCACCACCGGTTCTCCGACGCGGAGGGCGACCCCCACTCGCCGTGGCGCTTCGGCGAGACGCTGCCGGCCCTGGTCAAGGGGCTGTGGTGGGCGCACATCGGCTGGATGTTCAACGAGGAGCAGACCCCGCAGCAGAAGTACGCCCCCGACCTGGTCAAGGATCCGGCGATGCGGGCGGTCTCCCGCCACTTCCTCACCTTCACGATCATCTCGCTGGGTATCCCGCCGCTGGTCGGCGGCTTGGTGACCATGTCGTGGTGGGGTGCGGCGACGGCGTTCTTCTGGGGTTCGCTGGTCCGGGTGGCGCTGCTGCACCACGTCACCTGGGCGATCAACTCGATCTGCCACGCGGTGGGCAAGCGTCCCTTCAAGTCCCGCGACAGGTCGGGGAACGTGTGGTGGCTGGCCGTGCTCTCCTGCGGCGAGTCCTGGCACAACCTGCACCACGCCGACCCGACGAGCGCCCGGCACGGCGTGATGCGCGGCCAGATCGACTCCAGCGCCCGGCTGATCCGCTGGTTCGAACAGCTCGGCTGGGCGTACGACGTCCGCTGGCCGGACGCCGACCGCATCGAGTCGCGACGCAAGGAGTCCCGGCGCAAGGCCGTGTCCGCCGACGCGGCATGATGGGCACCGTGGCGACCGACGGCAGCACGAGCAGCAAGAGAAGCAGCCCTCCCCCCGCACGCCGGACCAGGCGGGTCCGGATGACCGGGAAGGAGCGGCGCGAACAGCTGCTGGACATCGGTCGCACCCTCTTCGCCGACAAGGGGTTCGAAGGGACCTCGGTCGAGGAGATCGCGGCACGCGCCGGGGTCTCCAAGCCGGTGGTGTACGAGCACTTCGGCGGCAAGGAGGGCCTGTACGCGGTCGTGGTCGACCGGGAGATGCGCCGGCTGCTGGACATGGTGACGGGCGCCCTCACCGCGGGGCACCCCCGTGAGCTGCTGGAACAGGCGGCGTTCGCCCTGCTCGACTACATCGAGACGTACACGGACGGCTTCCGCATCCTGGTCCGGGACTCCCCGGTCGCCCAGTCGACGGGCACCTTCGCCTCGCTGATCAGCGACATCGCCACGCAGGTGGAGGACATCCTGGGCATGGAGTTCAAGGCCAGGGGCTTCGAGCCGAAGCTGGCCCCCCTCTACGCGCAGGCCCTCGTCGGCATGGTGGCCCTCACCGGCCAGTGGTGGCTCGACGTCCGCAAGCCCCGCAAGGCGGAGGTGGCGGCGCACCTGGTGAACCTGGCCTGGCACGGCCTGGAGAACCTGGAGCCGAAGCCCCGGCTGATAGGGCACCGCAAGAGCTGACGGGCGGCACGGTGGGCGCACGTACGCGAAGGGGTCCCGCCACTCGGGTGGCGGGACCCCTTTCGCCGTACGGGAAGGCGTCACGGAAGCACGTACGGGGCGGCCGGCCGTGACACCCCCGTCGGGCGGTCGGCCGTGACACCCCCCGTCGGGCGGTCGGCCGTGACGTCCCCGGCTGAAGCGGCACGCGCGCTTCGGGGCCGGGACGGCCGCACGCGGGCCCCGCGCCGAAGCCCCCGTCAGCCGTGGTGCAGCCAGACGCGCAGCGGGCCCGTCGCGGTGAAGCCGTGGCGCAGGGCGGTGTCCAGGTCCTCGCCGTGTTCGTAGCCGACCACGGGCAGCGCGGGGAAGAGCCGGTGCGCCGCGTCGAGGGCCCCGGGCCAGGCGGCGCCGGCGCCGCCGTCCCGGGCGAAGACGTTGGAGAGGCCGAGCACGCCGCCGACACCGCTCCCGCCGGGGACGCCGTCACCGGGAGCGTCCCCGCTGCGGCTCGCCACCGCCCCCGCGGTGACCGCCCCGTCCCGCTCGCGGGCCGCGAGCAGGAAGGTGTCCGGGTCGTCGAGGAGGGCGGGCCGGAAGAGGTCCGCGTCGCCGTCGCCGCCGTCCCAGGCGTGTGCCCAGGCGCGCACCGCGTCCGGGTCCTCGACCACCTCCCAGGGGGTGCCGGAGAAGGCGGCGGGCGGACCGGCCGGGCGGTGGATCCACGCGGCCTCGAACAGCACCCGGAATCCGCGGGCCGTCAGGTCGAGGTCGGCGAAGCTGTCCTTGACGGTGGCGCCGGGCGCGGTGAGGTCGATGCCCCCGGCGACGCCGGCCGGATCGGCGCCGGGGACCAGCGTCACCGCGTCGGGGTAGTAGGGCGGCGTGCGGGCCGGTGCCGTCCAGGCCTGGGCCCCGAACCGGCCGGGGACCCCGTGGGTGCGGCTCATCACCGCGCACCATTCGGCGTTGTTCCGGGCGGATCCGCGGACCAGTCGGAGCTGATCGTGCTGCGTCGTCGTCACGCGTGCGGATCCTGCCCCGGGGAGCGCGGTCCGTCCAGGGGTTTTCGGGCGCGTGTCGAAAGTGGCGCCTGTCCGGCGACGCCCGGCACGCGGCTCGCCGCTCAGGCATCCCTCTTCCGGGCGACGGCGAAGATCCGGCGGAAGGGGAAGACCGTGCCGTGCGGGCCCTGCGGGTAGGCGGTGCGCAGCAGGTCGCGGTACTCGGCGAGGAAGGCGTCGAGAGCTTCGGGGTCATCGGCGAGGGCGGCGAGGACGGGGCGCAGGCCGGTGCCCTTGACCCAGTCGAGCACCGGGTCGTCGCCGTGCAGGACCTGGAGGTAGGTGGTCTCCCAGACGTCGGCCGTCGCGCATCCGGCCGCGAGGAGCCGGTCGTAGTAGGCGGCGGGCTCCAGGACGGCGTCCTCGTGGCGGAGGAGTCCGCCGAGGCGGACCCGCCAGCGGGGGGACTCGGCGAGCTCGCGCATCAGGACGTGGCTGGGGGCGCCGAAGTTGCTGGGCACCTGGAAGGCGAGGGTGCCGCCGGGGGCGAGGCCGTCCAGCCAGGCGGGGAAGCGGTCGGCGTGGCCGGGGACCCACTGGAGCAGGGCGTTGGAGGCGATCAGGCCGTACGGCTCCGCGGGGACCCACTCCGAGACGTCGGCCTCGGCGAAGTCGAGTGTGGCGGTGGCGTGGGTACGGGCCCGCTCCAGCATCTCCGGGGAGTTGTCGTAGCCGGTGATCCGGGCCCCCGGCCACCGGTCGGCGAGGAGGAGCGTGACGTTCCCCGGGCCGCAGCCGAGGTCGGCGACGCGGGGGCGGGCGCCGCCGGGGAGGTCGCCCACCCGGGCGAGGAGGTCGAGGAAGGGGCGCGTGCGGTGTTCCGCGTGGCGGAGATACTGGCCGGGGTCCCAGACGGATTCGCTCATGGCTCCACCATCCCCCCGACTTATCTTGACGTCAAGACACTTGAAACCAAGAGACTTCACATCGAGGGACCCTCTACACTGATCGACATGGAGGACGAGGTCGACCGTCTGGTCGCAGCATGGCGCCGCGAGCGCCCCGACCTCGACGTGGAACCACTAGAGGTCCTCAGCCGGGTGTCGCGCCTCGCGCGCCACCTCGACCGGGCCCGCCGCATCGCCTTCTCCGAGCACAACCTGGAGCCGTGGGAGTTCGACGTCCTCACGTCGCTGCGCCGGGCCGGCGCCCCCTACCAGCTCTCGCCCGGCCAGCTGCTGACGCAGACCCTGGTCACCTCGGGCACGATGACCAACCGCATCGACCGGCTGACCAAGAAGAACCTGGTGGAACGCCTCCCCGACCCCAACGACCGGCGCGGGGTACTGGTCCGGCTGACCGCCGAGGGACGCGACAAGGCCGACCAGTCGCTCGCCGGACTGCTCGACCAGGAACGCGCCATCCTCGGCGAGCTCTCCGCCCACCAGCGCGGCGAACTCGCCGACCTGCTCCGCCAGTTGACCGCCCCGTTCGACAACGTCCCTGGTTGAGCCGTGTCGTGCGGGCCCCGCCCGCCGGGCGGGCTGCGCGCACGGTCAGACACTCCCCAGCGGCACCGCTTCGACCGTCAGGTCGACCGGCCCCACGCCCGCCCTGCGGGCCAGCGCCACCGCCGCCAGCGTCGAGTGCACCCCGAGCTTGCCCAGGACGTTCTGCATGTGGGTACGGACCGTGTGCGGCGAGAGGTAGAGCCGCTCCGCCACCGCCTTGCGCCCCAGCCCCGCCACCATGCAGCGCAGCACCTCCCGCTCGCGCGGGGTGAGCGACTCCACCAGCAGCTCGCTCTCGGTGCGGTGCTTGCGCGCGGCCGTCAACTCCCGCAGGACGCCGGTGAGCAGGGCCGGCGGCAGATGCGTCTCGCCGCGCAGCACCCCCCGGATGACCGCCAGCAGGCGTTGCAGGGAACAGTCCTTGGCGACCCAGCCGGAGGCACCCGCCTGGAGCGCCGCCGCCGCCCGGCGGGGGTCGTCCCGCTCGGCGAGGACCACCGTGCGGACGCCCGGCCGCGCCTCGCGGACCCCCGCGACGAGGGAGATCCCGTCGACCGGGCCCCCCTGCTGCGGGACCCCGCCCGCCGCCGGGGCACCGCCCAGCTCCGCGTCGACCAGCATGACGTCGTAGGCGCGGCCCTCGGCGGCGGCACGGTCGAGGCAGCGCAGTGCGGCCGGGCCGCTGCCCGCGGCGGCCACGTCCACGTCCGGCTCGGCGGCGAGCGCCGCGGCGAGCGATTCGGCAAAAATACGATGGTCGTCGACCACGAGAACCCGGATACGGGCCACGTCTACCCCCCACTGGGACGGTCCCGGTCCGCCGTCCTGAGGCCGGACCCGGGTGGGAACACGTCGGGGCGGTCGTGGCGCCCGAGCTCCGCGACGGGAGAACCGTCCGCGCGGCCCCGCCGCGCGCACCGAGCCGCCACCGTCTGCGCCCGGGGTGCCGCACCGCCCGTCTCGGCCCCTGAACGGCACCGGCCCCCACCGGTGCTGCCCATCAGCGTACGGGCGTACGGGTGCCCGGGAAGCCGATTCGCGGAAGTGACCGTCCCCGGCGTTCAAGGGGTGCTTCCTGTCCCGTTCCGGGACGGAAGTGGACGAACGAGGCCACATTCTGTGCCCCCGCACCGGGACGGCCGCCGGCCGCCGGACACGGCAGAGCGCCGGGACCGGGCCGTGGGGCCCGGTCCCGGCGCTCGTGCACGCGGGTGTGGTGCGGGGCGGTCGTCAGACCAGGCGGCGCGCGCCCGCCGAGGGGACGGCGGCGAAGACGCCCGGGGTGGCGTGGCCGGCCGCCGCGAAGGCGTCGAGCACCGACTTGGTGACCGCCTCGGCGTCGGACTCCTCGACCAGCACGATCGCCGAGCCGCCGAAGCCGCCGCCGGTCATACGGGCGCCGAGCGCCCCGGCCGCGTTCGCGGTCGCCACGGCGAGGTCCAGCTCGTCGCAGGAGACCCGCAGGTCGTCGCGGAGCGAGGTGTGGCCCTGGGTGAGCACCGGGCCCGCCGCGCGGACGTCCCCGGCGTCGAGCAGCGCGATGACCTGCTCCACCCGGGCGTTGTCGCTGACCACGTGGCGTACGTAGCGGACGACGGACTCGTCCGCACCGGCCGCCTCCAGGCGGGCGAGGGCGTCGGGCAGGTCCTCGTGACCCAGCTCGCGCAGCTTGCCCAGCCCGAGCAGACGGGCGCCCTCCTCGCAGCCGGCCCGGCGCTCGGCGTAGGCACCGTCGCCCAGCGCGTGCTTGACGCGGGTGTCCACGACCAGCAGCCGCAGCCCGTGCGCCGCCAGGTCGAAGGGGACCTGGCGCACCGCGAGGTCGCGGGTGTCCAGGTGGAGGGCGTGGCCGTCGGTGCAGCAGGCGGACGCCATCTGGTCCATGACACCGCAGGGCACGCCGACGAAGTCGTTCTCGGCGGCCTGGCCGAGGACGGCCAGTTCGGCGGCGGTCAGGCCGAGGCCGAAGAGGTCGTTGAGCGCGAGCGCGACGACCACTTCGAGGGCGGCGGACGAGGAGAGCCCGGCGCCGGTCGGCACGGTGGAGGTGACCTGGATGTCCGCACCGGTGATCTCGTGCCCGGCGCGGCGCAGCGCCCAGACGACACCCGCCGGGTACGCGGCCCAGCCGTGGCCCTCGTTGGGGGTCAGGCCGTCGATCGCGAGCTGCACGATGCCGCCGGGCACGTCGGTGGAGTGCAGCCGCAGCTGGCCGTCGGTGCGCCGGGCGACGGCGGCACGGGCGGTGTGCGGCAGGGCGAGCGGCATGACGAAGCCGTCATTGAAGTCGGTGTACTCGCCTATGAGGTTGACGCGCCCGGGGGCGGCCCAGACCCCTTCGGGCTCGGTGCCGTAGAGCGCGCGGAAGGAGGCGGTGAACTCGTCCTGGCCCAGCGGTCCGGTGGTCGCGACGGCCTCGGCGGCGGTGTTCTCGGGTGTCTCGGTCATGATGCGGTGGTCTCCTCTCGGCGGGCGAACGCCCAGGCGTCCGCGACGATACCCGCCAGGTCGGGACGGCTCGGCGTCCAGCCCAGGCGCTCGCGGGCGGTGGCCGCGGAGGCGACGAGGACGGCCGGGTCGCCGGCGCGGCGCGGGGCGGCGGTCTCCGGGATCGGGTGGCCGGTGACCTCGCGGACCGTCTCGATGACCTGGCGGACCGAGAAGCCGTTGCCGTTGCCCAGGTTGCAGATGAGGTGCTCGCCGGAGGTGGCGGCGCCCAGCGCGAGGAGGTGCGCCTCGGCGAGGTCGGCGACGTGGATGTAGTCGCGGACGCAGGTGCCGTCGGGGGTGGCGTAGTCGTCGCCGTAGACGTTGATCGACTCGCGCTCGCCGGCGGCGACCTGGAGGACCAGCGGGATGAGGTGGGACTCGGGGTCGTGGCGCTCCCCGGCGTTCTTGTACGCGCCGGCCACGTTGAAGTAGCGGAGCGACACGGCGGCCAGCCCGTGGGCGGCGGCCTCACCGGTGATCATGTGGTCGACGGCGAGCTTGGTCGCGCCGTACGGGTTGGTGGGGGCGGTCGGGTCGGTCTCCGTGATGGGGCTGGAGACCGGCTCGCCGTAGGTGGCGGCGGTGGAGGAGAAGACGAGGGTGCGCACCCCGGCGTCACGCATCGCGGCGAGCAGCGCGGTGGTGCCGCCGACGTTGTTGAGCCAGTACTTCTCCGGGTTCACGACGGACTCGCCGACCTGGGAGAACGCGGCGAAGTGCAGGACGGCGTCGTAGGAGGGGTCGAGCCACTTCGCGGCGTCCTGGATGCGGCCCTCGATGAACTCGGCGCCCGCGGGGACGCCCTCGCGGAAGCCGGTGGAGAGGTCGTCGAGCACGGTGACGGCGTGCCCGGCCTCCAGCAGGTGGGTGGCGACGACGCTGCCCACATAACCCGCGCCGCCGGTGACCAGGTACTTCTTCGGGGTGGTGGTGCTCACTTGCTCGCTACCTCTCGCAGTCGCTCGGCCGCGGTCTCCGGCGGCACGTCGTTGATGAACGCTCCCATGCCGGACTCCGATCCGGCGAGGAACTTCAGCTTGCCGGGGGTGCGACGGATGGTGAAGAGCTCCAGGTGGAGGGCGAGCTCCTCACGCCCGGGGGCACGGAACGGCGCCTGGTGCCAGGCGGCGATGTAGGGGGTGGGGGGCGCGTCGGGGCCGAAGATCCGGTCGAAGCGCCGCAGGAGCTCCAGGTAGATCTGCGGGAACTCCGCGCGGGCGGCGTCGTCCAGCTCGCGGAAGTCGGCGACGCGGGTGCGCGGGTAGAGGTGGACCTCGTACGGCCAGTGCGCTGCGTACGGGACGAACGCCACCCAGTGCTCGCCGGTGAGGACGATCCGGTCGCCGTCGGCGATCTCGCGGGCGACGACGTCCTCGAAGAGGTTCCGTCCGGTCTCCGCGCGGTGGGCGACGGCCGACCGCACCATCAGTTCGGTTCGGGGCGTCACGAAGGGGTAGCCGTAGATCTGGCCATGGGGGTGACCGAGTGTCACACCGATCTCGGCACCGCGGTTCTCGAAGGGGAAGACCTGGGCGACCTGGTCGAGCTCGGAGAGGGCGGCCGTGCGGTCGGTCCAGGCGGCCAGGACCAGCGCGGCCTGGTCCTCGGTGAGGTCGGCGAAGGAGGAGTCGTGGTCGGAGGCGAAGCAGACGACCTCGCAGCGGCCGGAGTCCCCGGCGAGCGAGGGGAAGCGGTTCTCGAAGACGACGACGTCGTAGCCGTCGTCGGGGATCTCGCTGAGCCGTTCGCCCCGCGAGGGGCAGAGCGGGCACTCGTCGGCCGGCGGGTGGTAGGTGCGGCCCTGGCGGTGGGAGGCGATGGCGACGGAGTCGCCCAGGACCGGGTCGCGCCGGATCTCGGACGAGGTGGCTACGGAGTCGAGCGGCCTGCGGTCCACCGCGTCGCGTACGACGTCGTCGGCGGAGTCGTAATAGATCAGTTCCCGACCGTCGGCGAGGGTCGTAGCCGTCTTCTTCACCAGGTTCCTCCAAACATAACTAAACACAATTAATCACAACCGAACAGAGGCGTCAATGATGTAACTCTTTGTAGACAAGCTGTGCCCCTGTGTGCGATTTAGTGGAGACCTGGTTCTTTACATCGGGTCAATTCGCCCCCCTGCATCACGATCAAACAAAGAACACCAGCAACTTTGTTCAGTTATTGAATGCATGGGCGTAAGTTTCATCAGGTTCAGTTCGCGCAACGAAGCGAGTACCCCCCATGAACTATCTGGCTGAAGGGCTCCGGCTCCCCACGAACGGCCTCGATTACACAATCCTGGCCATCTACTTCGTCGTGGTCCTCGGCATCGGCTTCGCGGCCCGCGCCAGTGTGAAGACCAGCCTCGACTTCTTCCTCTCCGGCCGCTCCCTGCCCGCCTGGGTCACCGGTCTGGCCTTCGTGGCCGCCAACCTCGGCGCCACGGAGATCCTCGGCATGGCCGCGACCGGCGCGCAGTACGGCGTCTCGGTCGTCCACTGGTACTGGATCGGCGCCATCCCCGCCATGGTCTTCCTCGGCCTGGTGATGATGCCGTTCTACTACCGCTCGAAGGTCCGGTCCGTCCCGGAGTTCCTGCTCCAGCGGTTCGACAAGTCGGCCCACCTGCTGAGTTCCGCGCTGTTCGCGTTCGCCGCCATCCTGATAGCCGGCGTCAACCTCTACGCGCTCTCGATCGTCGTGGAGGCGCTGCTGGGGTGGCCGCAGTGGGTCGCGATCACCGTCGCGGGCATCTTCGTCCTGCTGTACATCACCATCGGCGGACTCTCCTCGGCGATCTACAACGAGGTGCTCCAGTTCTTCGTCATCCTCGCCGCGCTCATACCCCTGACCATCCTGGGTCTCAAGCGCGTCGGCGGCTGGGACGGCCTGTCCGACTCCCTGACGAAGAGCCACGGGTCGAAGTTCATGTCCGCCTGGAGCGGCACGGGCATCGGTGACAGCAACGCGCTCGGCGCCAACTGGCTGACGATCATCCTCGGCCTCGGCTTCGTCCTCTCCTTCGGCTACTGGACGACCAACTTCGCCGAGGTGCAGCGCGCCCTGTCCGCGAAGAACCTCTCGGCCGCGCAGCGCACCCCGCTCATCGCCGCGTTCCCGAAGATCTTCATCGTCTTCCTGGTGATGATCCCGGGCATGGTCGCCGCCGTCGTCGTCCCGAACATCGGCACCGACCGCTCGGACCTGACGTACAACGACGCGATCCCGCTGCTCATGCGCGACCTGCTCCCGAACGGTGTCCTCGGCATCGCGGTGACCGGTCTGCTCGCCGCGTTCATGGCCGGTATGGCCGCCAACGTCTCCTCGTTCAACACGGTGTTCACCACGGACATCTACGCGCGCTACATCCGCAAGGACGCGCCGGACGCGCACTACCTGCGCTTCGGCCGCGGCGTCACCGCCGTCGGCGTGCTCGCCTCGATCGGCACGGCGTTCATCGCGTCGAGCTTCTCGAACATCATGAGCTACCTGCAGACGCTCTTCTCGTTCTTCAACGTCCCGATGTTCGTCGTCTTCATCATCGGCATGTTCTGGAAGCGCGCGTCGATGAAGTCCGGCGTCTGGGGCCTGGTCGCGGGCACCACCGCCGCGATGGTCAACTACTTCGTCTTCTACAAGCAGGGGATCATCGACATCCCGACCGACCAGGGCGCGAACTTCGTCTCCGCCATCGTCGGCTTCGTCGCCGGTGCGGTCGTCATGGTCCTGGTCACCCTCTTCACGGCCCCCAAGCCGGAAGCCGAACTGGCCGGCCTGGTCTACGGCACCGAGTCCCCGGACGCCCCCGAGGTGCCCGAGGAGTCGGACTCCGCGTGGTACCGCAAGCCGGCCCTGCTGGGCTGGGGCGCCATCGTGATCGCCGCCGCCTGCTACGTCCCCTACTCGTTCTGATCGGAGGAACCACCATGTCCGAGCTGCACAAGGAAGTCTCCGACCTGGAGAGCAAGTCCGCCACGGCGGCACGCCTCTTCGACATCAGGCGGATCATCGGCGGTCTCTTCGTGGTCTACGGAGTCATCGTCACCATCGCGGGCATCAGCCCGTCCGACGCCGACCTCGACAAGGCCCAGGGCGTCAACATCAACCTGTGGACCGGCCTCGCGATGCTCGTCCTCGGGCTGCTGTTCCTGCTCTGGATGTGGCTGCGCCCGACGCAGGCCCCGGTCGAACCGATCGAGCCGGGCGGCCCCGCCGGTCACTGACCGGCCGCACCGCACCTTTCCCACGGCCACCGCAGGGGCCGGACCCACCCGCAGCTCAGGGTGCGTCCGGCCCCTGCGGCGTGTCGTACGCGGGCGCGCGCGGCGCGCCCGTCGCCGTGTGGACGACCGCCCGGTCCAGCAGCCCCGTACGGGCCGCGAGCGCCGCGGCCTCCAGCCGGGATCCGACGCCGAGCTTCATCAGGACCCGCTGGACGTGGGTACGGGCGGTGCTCGGCGCGATCCGCATACCGGCGGCGATCAGTCGGGTGCCCTCGCCCTCGGCGACGCGGACCAGCACCTCGGCCTCGCGGGGCGTCAGCAGCCGCAGCAGGCGCTGGCCCTCGTCGTCAGGCTTCTCCACGGGGTGCAGCAGCTCGGTGAAGGCGCCCCTGAGCAGGGCGGGCGCCACGGACGCCTCGCCGGCCCTGGCCTTCATCATGGCCCGCTCCACGCCCTCGATGCGTTCGTCGTGCCGGACGTATCCGGCCGCTCCGGCGGCGAAGGCCGCCGCGATCCCCCGGGGGCTGGGCACCGGGCCCAGCACCACCACCGCCACCTGCGGGCGCTCCCGGCCGATCCGCGTGATCGGGTCGAAGGCGCCCGGCGCGGCGGGCGAGGCCGTCCCGAAGAGGCAGACCTCCGGTGCCCTGGCTATGACCAGGTCCGCGGCGCCCGAGGTCGGCGCCGTGGCCGCGAGCACGCGGTGCCCACGGAGCTTGAGTGCCGAGGCGAGCGCCTCGGCCAGCAGGCGGTGGTCGTCGACCACCATGAGCCGCACGCTCATCGCGCAGATACCCCCAGTACCGCCGTGAACCGCCGTGCGCATGTGTGCCACGACCGTCGGCCCCCCGGCCTAGACCCGGCAAGCTACACGCTTGTTCGACGCCGTGGCGCCCATACGTGGCAGAAGCCCCCCAGAAGGCCGATTTCTTCTGCTTCGGACGTCACAGAGTTGACGGAAAACGATCGGCCCCGCCGGTCTTTCTTCCGACCGGCGGGGCCGTCCTGCGGGGTGCCCCGGGCGTGGGGCGGGCGGTGTCCGGCCGACCGGTGGAGGTCGGCCGGTGGAGGTCGGCCGGTGGAGGTCGGCCGGTGGCGGTCAGCCGGTGGTGAACGCCATCGCGAGGAGCCGGTCGTCGTCGTCCGCCCCGCTCGATTCGCTGAGCATGTTCGGGGACAGGAAGAGGCGGCCCTTCTCGTACAGGAACTCGCCCCGGTCGTAACCGAAGTACGTCTCGGCGTCCCGGGTCTTCTCGGTGCTGGGGTTCTCCATCAGCACCGTCTCCTTCAGGGTCGCGCCGTCGAGCGAGACGACCTGGCCGCCCTTGTCGTACGGGGGCACCTTGTACGCGATGACGTTGGTGCCGTCCATCCGGAGCGGGATCATGCTGTACCGCTCACCCGCGTCGGCGCGGGCGCCGAGCAGCTTGCCGGTGGTGAGGTCGAACGCGACGACCTCGTTGGTGTCGCCGTACTCGGACGTGCCCTCGTGGGACTCGGTGGGCACGTACAGGCGGTTGTTGCCGACCGTCATGCCGACGCACCGCTCCACCTCGGTGGAGCCGCACTCCCCCGCGTACCGCTCGGCGTCGGCGGAGATCCGGACGATCAGCTTGCCGGTCCCGGAGTCGATGGAGAAGTAGTCCGAGATGCTGGAGCCGTCACCGGCCGTGTCGCCGATGTCGGCCGCGACGACGAGCGGCTTGGTGGAGACGACCGCCGCGTACTCGACGCCGGGCGGCATGTCGTACGAGGAGACGGGGGCGCCGGTCTTCGCGTCCAGCGTCTGGATGGAGAGCTTCGGGTCGTCGTACGAACCGCACTTGCGGACGGTGACGAGCGCCTCGCCGCCGCCGTACCCGGTGTCGTAGCAGTCGTCGCTGGAGATCTTCGGAGCCCAGAGCTGGGCCCCGTTCGTGATGTCGAAGGCGGCGCCGCCCTCGGTGCCCGCCGCGGCGACCGTCGTCCCGCTGACCGTCACCTCGCTGAACCGCACCGGCTCGTCGCCGTTGGAGGCGGCGGTGACCGACTTCGACCAGATCATCTTGCCGGTGTTCAGGTCGAGCGCCCCGAGCTTGTTGCAGGAGGGGTACTTGTCCGCCGCGGTCGGCTTGGACTCCTCGAAGACGATCGCCGTCTTGTAGTCCTTCGTCATGTGCCGGGAGGCCGCGCAGAGCTGCCCGGCCGTCGGGATCGACCAGAGCTTGGTGCCCTTCTCCAGGTCGTAACCGGCGACCTCGTACACCCCGGTCTTCACGTACACCTTGTCGGTGACCCAGGAGCCGTAGACGGTGGTGACGTCGGAGACCTTCGGCTTCGGGATCTCGAAGGCGACGTGCGACTTGGTGGAGGCCGGCACCTTCTCGGTGCCTCCGCCGAGACCGCCGCCGTCCCCCTTGTCGCCGTCACCGCCGTCACCGGCGGTGGGCCCCGCGGTGGAGACCTCCGGGGCCCCGTCGTCACCGGACGACGAGTAGACGATCCCGGCGCCGACGATCAGCACGATGGCGAGCGCCGCCCCGATGATGATCTTCATCTGGGCGTTGAGCTTCCCGCCGCCGGAGCCCTGGGGCGGCTGCGGCTGCGCGTACTGCGGCTGCGTCGGGTAGCCGTATCCCGGCTGCCCGGGACCGGGCTGGCCGAAGTAGCCGGGCTGGCCGGGCTGCGAGGAGGTCGGCGTCTGCGGATAGCCGTATCCGGGCTGCGGCTGCGGCGGCCCCTGCGGATAGCCGTATCCGGGCTGCGGCTGCGGGTACCCGTACGCGGGCCCGGCCGGACCCTGCGGCGGCTGGGGCTGCGGCGGCTGGGGTGCCTGGGGCGGCTGGGCGTCCTGGGGCCGGGGAGCCTGCGGCGGCTCGGGGGCCTGCGGCTGCGGGGGCGGCGGGGGCTTTCCGTACGGGGAGGGCGGCGACGCGCCGAATCCGCCGGGCGGCGGGTCCTGCGGGGCGCCGAACCCGCCCTTCGGCGGTTCGCCGGGCTGCTGCGGGGGCGGGGGCGGCTGGGTCATCTCGTACGTACCTCGGGGGAAGGGTGGGCGGAAGGGGGGAGTCGTGGACGCGGCCCGGGGGCGGCGGTGTCACTTGCCGAACGCGATCATCGCCGTCTCGCGGTCGTCGCCCCGGTTGTTGGCCTCGGTGAGACGGTCGGTGACGATGATGGAACGGCCGTCCAGCCAGAGGAACGTGCCGTCGAAGATGTTCTCCTCGATGGGCGCCGTGGACGCCGGGTGCTGGAGCAGGATCTTGGGAGCTCCGCCGGTCGGCGCGAGGGAGGCGATGGCGCCGCCGTGGTCGTAGGTGACCTCCAGACGGACGATCAGGTCGGCGCCGTCCATCCGCATCGGCTCCATCACCCGCCCGGCCGGGGCTGCCGACTTCCACTTGGTCTTGCCGGAGTCGAGGTCGAAGGCGACCACCGCGTTGGTGCCGTCGGCGGACGTGGGTGCCTCGGTCGCCATGTAGAAGGTCTTCGCGTCCGCCACGACACCCGTGCAGTTGTCCAGGGACTTGCCGAAGATCTCCAGCGAACTGCCGCAGTCCGGGGCGAACTTGTCCGCCGCGTCACCCGTCAGCTGGGACCGCAGCGTGCCGTTGTCCTTGAGCGCGATGATGCCCCACGACTTCTTCTTCTCGTTGGTCAGCGCCACGACGAGCGGGTCGACCGAGTACACCCGGTCGACCTCCCAGCCGCGTTCCGGCTGGTACGTCCAACGGGCCTTGCCGGTGTCGGGGTCGAGCTGCTGGATCTGCTGCTGCGGGTTGTCCAGGTCGCCCGTGCTGCAGTCCAGCGCGGCTATGAGCTTCGGGCCGCCCGCGTAGGCGACGGGCCGGCAGTTGCCGGACGGCTCGCCGAACAGTTCCTTGCCGTCGCTGACCCGGAACGCGTCGGTGCCGCCGGAACGGCCGACCGTCACGGTGTCACCGCTGATCGCCAGGCCGATGTCGGACAGCAGGTCCCAGACGCCGTTCTGCTTGATCGTCGTCTTCCAAGCCGCCTTGCCGGTGGCGAGGTCGATCTGCTGCAGCTGGGCGCAGTTCGCCTGGTCACCGGTGCCGTCCATCAGCCCGAGGACGATCTTGCCGTTCGTGGTGGCGTTGACGGGAGCGGCGCAGACGTCGGTGGAGAACGTCACCGTC
Organism: Streptomyces sp. NPDC060184; assembly: GCF_042728795.1. NCBI lineage: Bacteria > Bacillati > Actinomycetota > Actinomycetes > Kitasatosporales > Streptomycetaceae > Streptomyces > Streptomyces sp. NPDC060184. The sequence goes on along the minus strand of NZ_JBHWYX010000003.1, from coordinate 17,800 downwards.
CACTTCTCCTCGCCGGTGGCGAGCGAGTAGCCGGAGACGCTCCGGTAGGCGGCCTTGGCCAGGATGTCGCCGACGACCCAGGGACCGTAGACCCGGGCACCGTTGCGCGGCAGCTTCAGGTCGTTGTCCTGCTTCCAGAGGACCTTCGCCTCGCCCTTCTGCCGTCCGGCGTTCAGGTCGTCGTCCGTGGCGCGGCCCTCGTCGTTCCCGTCGGCCGAACCCGACGCGCTGGGACCGGCGCCGCCCTTGTCGTCCGAGCTCTTCCCGGCGACCGGCTTCCCGCCGCCCTCGTCCCCGCCGACGGCCACGCCCACGCCGACCGCCGCCACGACGACCACCGCGACGGCCGCCGCGACGATCGCCCCGGTCCGGCCGCGGAGCCCGCGCCCGGAGGAGGGGGGCGGCGCGACGGGCGGGGGACCGGGCGGCGCGGGATGACCCGGGTAGCCCTGCGCCCCGTACGGACCCGGCTGCGGCGCACCGTAGGGACCCGGCGCCTGCTGGCCGTACGGACCGGACTGCGGCGCACCATAGGGACCCGGCACCTGCTGGCCGTACGGGCCAGGGGCCTGCCGGCCGTACGGACCGGGCGACTGCTGACCGTACGGGCCCGGCTGCTGGGCGCCGTAGGGTCCGGGGGCCTGCGGGTAGCCGTACCCGGGCGTGCCGGGGCCCGGGGGCTGCTGACCGTACGGTCCGGGCGCCTGCGGGTAGCCGTACGACGGGGCGCCGGGGGCCGGGGGCTGCGCGGGGGAGGCCGGCGGCGGGGGCGGCGACCCGGCGGGCGGGCGGGGAGACCCCTGCGGGGGCTCCGGCGGAGTCTCCGAGCCCCCCTGCGGCGGTTGCTGGCTGGGCGGCTGGGTCATCAGCACGTCCCCCTTCGTGCGGTTCCGGTGCCCGTACCGGCCTCCCCCGCGATCCCTCGGGGCACCGGACGCGTCGTGCGACGTACGTCCGGAACTCCTCCGGAATGGAGCGGAACGGGCATGGCTACCGCGGCGTCGCGACAGTCTGGCGGGGCTTCTTTGTACCACCCGCACCAGCGCGCACACCGATTCGGTCCGCCCCCTGTTCCCAAGGGAGAACCGGTCCGTGATGCCGCCGTTACGCGCCCGCGGAGAGCCGGTCCGCCCCTCCTGTCGACATCCCCGTCAATTCCGGGCACGCGGCGCCGCGTTCACCGGCAGCTCGGCCCTCCGGCCCGAATCCCCCGCTTCGCGCGGCTGGTTGCCCCGTACAGAACCGAACGGACCCGGGCGGACCGGCCGGTGTGCGGCCGGGCCCGCCCGGGTCCGTTCGGGGGCTGTACGGGCAGCGCCTACGCGTCCTCGGCCAGCTCCAGCCAGCGCATCTCCAACTCGTCGCGCTCGGTGACCAGTTCGCGCAGTTCGGCGTCGAGCTTGGCGACCTTCCCGAAGTCCGTGGCGTGCTCCGCGATCTGGGCGTGCAGCTTGGTCTCGCGGTCGGAGAGCTTGCCGAGCTGCCGCTCGACCTTCTGCAGCTCCTTCTTCGCCGCCCGCGACTCCTGCGCCGAGAGGGCGTTGGTCGCGGGCGCGGACTCCTTGGCCCCGGCGGCGGGGGCGGCGGACGGGGTGGCCGCCTCCTCCATCCGCTGACGGCGCTCGATGTACTCGTCGATGCCGCGCGGCAGCATCCGCAGCGCCCGGTCGCCGAGCAGCGCCATCACCTTGTCGGTGGTGCGCTCGATGAAGAACCGGTCGTGCGAGATCACGATCATGGAGCCGGGCCAGCCGTCGAGAAGGTCCTCCAGCTGCGTCAGGGTCTCGATGTCGAGGTCGTTGGTGGGCTCGTCGAGGAAGAGGACGTTCGGCTCGTCCATCAGCAGGCGCAGGATCTGGAGGCGGCGCCGCTCCCCACCGGAGAGGTCGCCGACCGGCGTCCACTGCTTCTCCTTGGTGAAGCCGAACTGCTCGCAGAGCTGCCCCGCCGTCATCTCGCGGCCCTTGCCGAGGTCCACCCGGTCGCGGACCTGCTGCACGGCCTCCAGCACCCGGAGGGTGGGCTTGAGCTCGTGCACCTCCTGGGAGAGGTAGGCGAGCCGGACGGTCTTGCCGACGACGATCTTCCCGCCGGCCGGCTGGACGTCGCCCTGGCTGCGGGCCGCCTCGGCGAGCGAGCGCAGCAGCGAGGTCTTGCCCGCGCCGTTCACGCCGACGAGGCCGACGCGGTCGCCGGGGCCGAGCTGCCAGGTGAGGTGCTCCAGCAGCGTCTTGGGACCGGCCTGGACGGTCACGTCCTCCAGGTCGAAGACGGTCTTGCCCAGGCGCGCGTTGGCGAACTTCATCAGCTCGCTGGTGTCGCGCGGCGGCGGCACGTCGGCGATCAGCTCGTTGGCCGCCTCGATGCGGTAGCGCGGCTTGGAGGTACGGGCGGGGGCGCCGCGCCGCAGCCAGGCCAGCTCCTTGCGCATGAGGTTCTGCCGCTTGGACTCCTCGGTCGCGGCGATCCGCTCACGCTCGGCGCGGGCGAAGACGTAGTCGCTGTAGCCGCCCTCGTACTCGTGGACGGTGCCGCGCTGGACGTCCCACATGCGGGTGCAGACCTGGTCGAGGAACCACCGGTCGTGGGTCACGCAGACGAGCGCCGAGCGGCGGGCCCGCAGGTGACCGGCGAGCCAGGAGATGCCCTCGACGTCGAGGTGGTTGGTGGGCTCGTCGAGGACGATCAGGTCCTGGTCCGCGATGAGCAGCTTGGCGAGCGCGATACGGCGGCGCTCACCACCGGAGAGCGGGGCGATGACGGTGTCCAGCCCGTGCTCGAAGCCCGGCAGCGCGAGACCGCCGAAGAGCCCGGTCAGCACGTCGCGGATCTTGGCGCTGCCCGCCCACTCGTGGTCGGCGAGGTCGCCGATGACCTCGTGCCGGATCGTCGCCTTCGGGTCGAGGGAGTCGTGCTGGGTGAGGACGCCCAGGCGCAGCCCGCCGTTGTGGGTGACGCGGCCGGTGTCCGCCTCCTCCAGCTTGGCGAGCATCCGGATGAGGGTCGTCTTGCCGTCGCCGTTGCGGCCGACGACACCGATCCGGTCCCCCTCCGAGACTCCGAGAGACACACCGTCGAGCAGCGCACGGGTGCCGTACACCTTGCTGACCTGCTCGACATTGACCAGATTGACGGCCATTTCACTCCTGCCCAGGGGATGGATCGGCTTCCCAGGGTAGTCGCCGCGCGGATGCGGTAGCGTGCGGCGATCTTCCGGGGTGACCTCCCGGGCAGGAACGTCTCCGGGGTGGGAACTTCATGGCAGGCATATCGGTACGGCGCGGACTGTCGGCGGCGGCAGCGGTGACCGCGGCGCTCTGCGCGCTGGCGGGCTGCGGCACCGGGGACGACGGCGGGGACACCGCCGCCGCCTCCTCGTCCACGACGTCCGGGTCTCCCTCGGCGACGGCGTCGGACACGGCGGTGGAGCCCGCCGCCAAGGGCGGCAGCGTCGGCGCTTCCGGCTCCGACTGCGAGCTCCCGGTCACCTTCGACCTGCCCGCGAAGTGGGAGCCCGACGCCGTGGACGTCGATCCCGACTCCGAGTTCGCCGCCCTCGCCCAGCAGGGCCCGCTGACTCTGGTCTGCGAGATCGACGCCAAACCGGCCGGGAGCATCGGCTTCCTGCGGGTCTGGCGGGGCGAGAAGTCCGCCGCCTCCCCGCGCGAGCTGCTGGAGGCCTTCGTGACGGCCGAGACGGGCGCCGCCGACGCCACCTACACGGACATCAAGGCCGGCACGGTCGCCGGAGCCGAGGCCGCCTACACCGTGACCAGCGAACTCCTGGACGGGCCGAACAAGGAGAGCGCCTTCCTCGTCCCCACCGCGCAGGGCCCCGTCCTCGTCCACCTCGGCGGCATGGACTCCGACGAGCACGACCAGATGCTCCCCGCGTACGAGCTGGCGAAGTCGAGCCTGCGGACCGGCTGAGTTCGTCGGCCGCCCTTCGGCCAGGCCTGTCGGCCTCGCCCTTCGACCAGGAGGAACCGCCATGCATGTCCTGTCGGCCATGACCGAGTCCCCTCCGACACCTGCCGCCGCGAAGGTGCTGTTGCTCGTCGTCGGCGCGGCGTTCACGGTGAACGGACTCTGTCTGACCTTCCGCACCGACCGGACCGTCGCCGCCTGGGCGAGGAGCTTCGTCCTCACATCGGGCGGGAAACGGAGCCTGAGCCGGGGGATGGCCAGGCTGCTGGGCATCGGCCACCTCCTGGGGGGCCTCGGCTGCCTGGTGGGCGGCGTCCTTCAGCTCTTCGGCACGCGTTGACCGCGACCGCGCGGTTCCCGGAGCGATCCGGCGCCCGGCGGGCTCACTTCTCCCGGGCCGACGCCCGGGAGAACAGCGACAGCGCGACGAACAGGGCCACGGGGTAGGTCGCCGCACTCCACGGCTGCGACAGGACCTTCGAAGCGGCGACCGCCGAAACCGCGAGCAGAACCCAGCTCGCTACGAGCCCGGGGTGCCTGCCCAGCGTCTCGGCCGTGCGAGCCCAGCGACTCCGGGAGCCGTGCCTCGTCGGTCCCGTGGTCAGACCCTGGAGCCGGTCCCCGGGGCTCTGGTCGGGCACCCCTCAGACCACCGTCGCGCCCGGCGCCGGGGAGACCGCGACCCGTGCCGTGCGGCAGGTGCCGGAGGCGGTGAGGGCGGCGGCCACCCGGTGGGCGGTGTCCGGGTCGGGGACCAGGAACGCGGTGGTCGGGCCGGAGCCGGAGACGAGTGCGGCGAGGGCCCCGGCGTCGGTGCCGGCGGCCAGGGTCGCGGCGAGCGAGGGGCGCAGCGAGAGGGCGGCGGCCTGGAGGTCGTTGCCCAGGGTCTTGGCCAGGGCGACCGGGTCGCCGGAGGCGAGGGCGTCGAGCAGGGCCGGGGCCGCGGTGGGCTCGGGGACGTCCGTACCGGCGGTGAGCCGGTCGAACTCGCCGAACACGACCGGGGTGGAGAGTCCGCCGTCGGCGACGGCGAAGACCCAGTGGAAGATGCCGCCGGTGGCGACCGGGGTGAGGAGTTCGCCGCGTCCGGTGCCGAGTGCGGCGCCGCCGATCAGGCTGAAGGGGACGTCGCTGCCGAGCTCGGCGCAGATCTCCAGGAGCTCGTCGCGGGAGGCGCCGGTGGCCCAGAGCGCGTCGCAGGCGAGGAGGGCGGCGGCGCCGTCGGCGCTGCCTCCGGCCATGCCGCCGGCGACGGGGATGTCCTTGGCGATGTGGAGGTGGACGGCGGGCTCGATGCCGTACCGCTCCGCGAGGGCGAGGGCGGCGCGGGCGGCGAGGTTGCCGCGGTCCAGCGGCACCTGGGCGGCGTCCGGGCCGGAGCAGGTGATCGTCAGCTCGTCGGCCGGGGTCGCGGTGACCTCGTCGTAGAGGCCGACGGCGAGGAAGACGTTGGCGAGGTCGTGGAAGCCGTCGGGGCGGGCGGCGCCCACGGCGAGCTGGACGTTGACCTTGGCCGGTACGCGGACGGTGACGGTGCCGGTCGTGCTCGGGCTCCCGGTCGCGGTGGTGCTGTGGGTCATGCGGGCAGCTCCGGCTTGTTCTCGGCGATGGCGGCGAACTCCTCGACCGTCAGCGACTCGCCCCGGGCCTGCGGGGAGACCCCGGCGGCGACCAGCGCGGCCTCGGCGGCCGGTGCGGAGCCCGCCCAGCCGGACAGTGCGGCGCGCAGCGTCTTGCGGCGCTGGGCGAAGGCGGCGTCGACGACGGCGAAGACCTCGGTGCGGCTCGCCGAGGTCTCGACCGGCTTCTCCCGCCGGACCAGGGAGACCAGGCCGGAGTCGACGTTGGGGGCGGGCCAGAAGACGGTGCGGCCGATGGCTCCGGCGCGCTTCACGTCGGCGTACCAGTTGGCCTTCACGGACGGCACGCCGTAGACCTTGTTGCCGGGGCGGGCGGCGAGCCGGTCGGCGACCTCGGACTGCACCATGACGAGGGTCCGCTCGATGCTCGGGAAGCGCTCCAGCATGGTGAGCAGTACGGGCACGGCGACGTTGTACGGGAGGTTGGCGACGAGCGCCGTGGGCGCGGGGCCCGGCAGCTCGGTGACCAGCATGGCGTCGGAGTGGACGAGGGCGAACCGGTCGGCGCGGCCGGGCATCCGGGCGGCGACGGTCGCGGGCAGGGCGGCGGCGAGGACGTCGTCGATCTCCACGGCCACGACCCGGTCGGCCGCCTCCAGCAGCGCGAGGGTCAGCGAGCCGAGCCCCGGCCCGACCTCGACGACGACGTCGTCGGGCCGCACCTCGGCGGTGCGCACGATCCTGCGGACCGTGTTGGCGTCGATGACGAAGTTCTGGCCGCGCTGCTTGGTGGGGCGTACGCCCAGCGTCGCCGCCAGTTCGCGGATGTCTGCGGGGCCCAGGAGGGCGTCGGACTCTGTGCTGCTCACCCACTAAGCGTACGGGCCCGGATCGCGATCGCAGGTGCGACCGCGGCCCCACCCCCGCTCAGTAGTCGAAGGCCCGTGCCGTATTGGCGTCGACGGTCGCGGCGAGGGTGTCCTCGTCGACGCCCTTGACCTCGGCCATCGCCCGGAGGGTGACGGGGATGAGGTAGGGGGCGTTGGGGCGGCCCCGGTAGGGCGCCGGGGTGAGGAAGGGGGCGTCGGTCTCGACCAGCACCAGTTCGGCGGGGGCGACGGCGAGGGCGTCCCGCAGCGGCTGGGCGTTCTTGAAGGTGACGTTCCCGGCGAAGGACATGAAGTAGCCGGCCCGCGCGCAGATCCGGGCCATCTCGGCGTCGCCGGAGTAGCAGTGGAAGACGGTGCGGTCCGGGGCGCCGGCCTCGGCGAGGATGCGCAGCACGTCGGCGTGGGCCTCGCGGTCGTGGATGACGAGGGCCTTGCCGTGCCGCTTGGCGATCTCGATGTGCGCCCGGAACGACTCCTCCTGGGCGGCGCGGCCCTCGGGCTCGGTACGGAAGTGGTCGAGGCCGGTCTCACCGACGCCGCGCACGTGGGCGAGGGCGGCGAGCGCGTCGATCTCGGCGAGCGCGTCGTCCAGCGCGGCCTTGCCGCCCGGCGCGCGGACCCCTTCGCGGGTGCGGCCCTCGGGGTCGCCGTGGACGATGCGCGGTGCCTCGTTGGGGTGGAGGGCGACCGAGGCGTGCACCTGGGGGTGGGCGGCGGCGGTGTCGGCGGCCCAGCGCGACCCGGCGAGGTCGCAGCCGACCTGGACGACGGTGGTGACGTTGACGGCGGCGGCCCGTGCGAGGGCCTCCTCCACGGTGCCGTCCTGCATGTCCAGGTGGGTGTGCGAATCGGCGACCGGAACCCGCAGGGGTTCGGGCAGCGGCGGCGCTTCGGTACGGCTCATGCCCTTGATCGTACGAGGAGTGCCGGGCGGGAGGAGCGCCCGCCCGGGGTCCGGGGACACGGGCGGGCGCTCTCGGCCGGGGGCCGGGTCAGCGGCGCTGGAAGGGATGGAACAGGTCCGACAGGTGCCAGTGGCGGGCGGCTCCGGCTCCCGCCGGTACGGCCACGGCGGCCACCCGTTCGTCGTCGTCCTCTCCGGAGGCGGTGCCCGCGAGGGCGCCCGGCTTCCGGCGCGGGGTGCCCTGGAGCAGCTGCTGCACGAGGGAGACCCGTCCCGAACGCATGATGCGGACCACGTGGCCGCCGCAGTTCGTGCAGGTCGGGGTCGACAGAGGAGAGGGGACGCGCTCTCCGTCGGCCTTGTAGACCACGAAGGCGTTGCCGTCCCGGTCGACGTGGTGCTCTATTGCGTAGGCCTGTTCCCAGCCGTGTCCACATCGCATGCAGGCGAAGGCATAGGCCTCATGGACCGTGGTCACCGCGATCTCACTCATACTTGCTCCTCTTGTCCGCAGGACAAGCCGCTCCCGAGTGTTTCCACCTCCCAGTGCACACCCGCCGAATGTGAATCGCACCGGCTCAGGGCCAGTGTTGATGCGTTCTTGGACTCCTTGGTGAGCCCTTGGCCCGCGCATGGTGCGAGGGCGCCCCGTACGAAACCAGCCGTTGGCGGCGCGCGGGCGTGCACCGCCTGTTCACACCCTCGGGGGGCGCGTTTTCCGGGGTCCGCACCTCCGAGCGCCGGGTGTCCTGACCGGGGCGAGGGGGCGGGAAGCCCCGAGAACAAAGGGCTGCACAGGGGCGCACAGGGGGCGCATTCATGAGGGGCGGAATGAATTGAGCATTCAATTGAATTCCGCACCTCACGAAAACAGCATGTCCGGTTTGCGCGGTTCGCTTATCTGGTTTTCACTCGACTCGTACGCAAGTACACGCAACCCCCGGCTTTTCCACAGAACAGAACGGGAACGCTCATGCACACCGAAATCACCCCCACCACCACGACCGACCTGGACAAGGACCTGGAGGCCGCGCTCAACCCGGGCGAGGTCGAGGGTCTCTACCGCGACTCGCGCGAGTGCGCGTTCCTCGCGCTGATCGCCGGCGGTGGGGCGCTCCTCCTTTCGCCGCCCACCCCGCGGCCGAAGAAGGGCTGACTTCCGGCCCATGAACCAGTCAAGCGCTTCGTCCCGGCTCTCGGACGCGGTGCACGACCTGGCGAACGAGGTGGTCCTCGCTCTTAGGAGCGGGGGCCACCTCGCCACGGTGTGCGGCGCGGCCGGAATCCACGAGGACGACAGAACGGGCATCGCCGCGGTACGGGTCATCGGAGCCGACCTGCTGCTGCCGAGCGTGCTGTACGGACAGAGCCCGCACCCCGGCGACGTGGCGGTCTTCCACCGCGCGGTACGGGAGTTCCCGCCGCGCCCCGACGCCTCCCCCTCCACCGCCTGGAGCCACTGGGCGATGCTCTCCACCCTGCACCGGGTGGCCCCCTCCCTCCCCACCGGGCTTCCGACGGGCCGCCCGCCCGCCCTGGACGAACCGGGCATCACCGGTCTGGACGAGGCGCCGTGGCAGGCGTTCTCGCACCAGGTCTCCCTCCTCGCGCCGCTCGCCGTCCCGGCAGCGGCGTCTTCCGTGGCGCGGGTGGCCCGGGGCCGGGTGACCGACCTCGCGCGCGGCTTCGTCCGCGCGGTGCGCCGCCGCGACTGGCTCCAGGCCTCGGGCACCGGCCGCTGGCTGGCCGCCCTCGGCGGGGAACCGCCGACCCTCGGCCTCGACCGGGGCCTCGACTTCGTCGAGCTGATGGGCGGCCAGGACCCCCGGGTGACGCTGAACGTCCGCGCGGCCCGGCTGATGATCGAGGAGCGCGGCAGGTGACCGCGGACCAGGCGACGGCGGACCAGGCGACGGCGGACCGGCCCGGAGCCGGGAGCGCGGCGGCGGAGCACCAGGCCACCGCCGCGCTCACCGGCCTCGTCCGCGAGGTGCGCGACCGCGCGCTGGCCTGGACCGAGGAGAATCTGGCCGGTTTCGTCCTCCCCGAGGACGTGCTGGAGCCGCACACCAAGGTCGACCACACCCTCAAGCCGCTCGGCGAGCTGGCCCAGCTGTGCAGCACGGCCCAGCGGGTCACCGCCCCCGGCGACCCGGCCCGCGCCACCGCCGACCGGCTGGTCGCCTTCGCCTGGGAGCAGACCCGCTCCGGCGATCTGATGCTGGAGCTGCTGCGCTCCGAGCCCTTCGCCGCGTACCCCTTCGAGATCTACGCGGCCTTCGCGGGTCACGGGCTGCGCCACGAGGGGTTCGAGCGGCTCGCCCGCCGGATCGCCGCCACCCGGGGCTGGGCCTTCACCGAACAGCACGCCAACCGGCAGCTGGGGCTGATCAACTCCGAGCGCCGCGTCGGCATCGCCCCGCACGCCGATGCCGAGGCGGTGCTGCGCCGCACCTGGCTGGGCGGGCTCTCCGAGCCCTGGATGCTGGAGCGCGCCTCCGGCTACTCGCTGACCCACGCGGCGTACCACGTCACCGACTGGGGCGTCGCCCCCGAGCGGATGCCCGCCGACCTGGACCGCTATCTGCGGGACTGGCTGCCGCCCTGGGTGGACGGCTGTCTGGAGAGCGACCAGTGGGACCTGACCGCCGAGCTGCTGGCGGTCGGCGCGGGCCTGCCTGGCGTCCCGCCGGTGGAGCTGTTCGCCGCCGCCTGGCCGGTGCTCGCCCGGGTGCAGCACCCGAGCGGTTGCCTGCCGGAGACCGGTCCGCCGGTCGGGCCCGGCGCCTCGGGAACGAGCGACGACGAGGAGCCGTACCCCTTCCTGGCCTGCTACCACTCCACGCTGGTGACGATCTTCGCCGCCTCGCTCACGGTCGCCCGGCTGGAGGGCCCCCGCACACCCACGACATCCGGAAGGAAACATTCCGCATGAGCGGTATCCAGCAGATCCACGAGGTGGGCGCGAAGGCCCTGAAGTGGCTGCACGCCCATCGGGAGGGCTTCCGGCTGGAGGACGACCCGTCGCCCGAGGCCGGGATGCTGGACCGGTTCAAGCCACTGGGCGAACTGGCACTCATCGGCAAGGTGATCTTCCGCGAGGGCGTCGCCGGATCCCAGCAGGCGTCCCTGGCCCGCTCCCTCCTGGACCACGCCTGGCACGAGCTGCTGGACTCCGGCCACCGCCTCCTGGAGGGCCAGCGCCGCGAACCGCTCTCGCCGGTGCCGATGGAGGTGTACGTACCGTTCAAGGAGCTCGGGTACCGGCACCAGGGCCTGGAAGCGGCCGTCCGCCTCAACCACCGCCTGGCCAGCTCGGGCCGGCTGGAGGTGCTGCCGGTCCGCCGCCTGGGCCTCTCCACCATCGAACGCCGCTTCGGACTGCCCGCGAGCCTCCCCGAGGACGAGGCGTTCCGGCGCACCTGGCTCGCCGCGCGGCCCGAGCCGTGGACCGTCGAGGGCCACATCGGCTACGACATCACCCACACCGTCTTCCACCTCACCGACTGGGGCGAGTCCCCCCGGGGGCTGCCGCCGGAGATCGCCGGGTACCTCGCGCTCTGGCTGCCCGTCTGGCTCGACGACTGGCTCGACCTGAAGCGCTGGGACCTCCTCGGCGAACTGCTGGTGGTCGACGCCTGCCTGCCCGAGCCGACGCTCGACCCGGCCGCCTGGCGCGGATTCGCCGCCGCGCAGGAGCCGGACGGGGCGATGCCGGTGTTCGAGGGGATGCCGGAGGGCGACGCGGAGTCGGTCTTCGACCTCGTCTACCACTCGACGCTGGTGGCGGCGTTCGCCTCGGCGCTCGCGGTCTCCCGCTCGCTGTCGGACCTCTCCTCGACGGCCTCCGCGTGAGTACGGGCCCCGCCGTCGCCCGTACCGCGCCCGCCGGCCCCGACGCCCACGACCGGGACGCCGGGGCCGACGCGCGCCTGCTGGCCAGGGCGGCCGAGGCGATCGGCCCGGTGCCCGGCCTGGTCCTCGCGCTCAGCCGCCACGGACACCGCACCCTGCACCTCACCGGCACCGCCCCGGAGCCGGAGGACCGGCCGCGCGACCGGCTCCGCTACGAGCTCGGCTCGGCGTCCAAGACCTTCACCGGGCTGCTGCTCGCCCGGCTGGTCGCCGCGGGCCGCCTCTCGTACGACGCCCCGGCCGCGGAGCTCCTGGCGCCCGGCCACCCGGTGCACCCGTCCGTGCGGGCGATCACCCTGCGCCATCTGATCACCCACACCTCGGGGCTGCCCGGTCTGCCCGCCGACTTCTACCCGCAGGCGGTACCGCGCTGGACCACCGCCCCGTACGCCGGCTACCCCGCCGACCGGGTCGTCCGCGCCTTCCTGCGGGCCCGCCCCCGGCACGCGCCCGGGACCCGCTGGCACTACTCGAACTTCGCCGTCGCGGTCCTGGCCCACACCCTCGCCGCCGCGACCGGCACCCCCTGGGACGTCCTGCTCCGCCGGGAGGTGCTCGCCCCGCTGCACCTGGACGCCACCGCACTCGGCCCGGGACGCCCGGGCGCCGACGCGACGGGCCACGGGCGCCGCGGGGCCCCGGTGCCGGTGCTCGACATCGGCGGGTTCGCCGGGGCGGGGGCCGTCCGGTCCACCCCGCACGACCTGCTCACCTTCCTGGAGGCGCACCTCGCGGCGAGCGGCGCGTACGCCGGGACCGGGGCGGCCGGGGTCACCCCGTTCGTACCGCCGCCGGACGCCTCCCTGGCCGCCGCGCTGGCGGGGATGCGGCGGCCGGTGCTGCGCCGGGGGCCCCGGCACAACCACACCCACACGCTGACGTGGTTCCAGCACGCGTCGCCGCACGGCCCGGTGAACTTCCACGCCGGGGCGACCCCCGGGCAGCAGGCGTACCTCGGTTACCGCCCGGACACCGGGACCGCGCTGGCCGCCGTCTGCACCCGGCGGGTGTCGCTCGGGGACCCGTTCGTGGCGACGGTCCACGGGGTGCTGACGGAGTAAGGGGCCGACGGAGCGAGGGGGCCGGCCGAGCAGGTGCTCAGACGGTGGGCGTGCCCGGGGTGCGGGCCGCGTTCTTCGCGGCGACCACCGCGTCGAACACCTCGCGCTTGGGCAGCCCGGCGTCGGCCGCGACGGCGGCGATGGCCTCCTTGCGGCGCTCCCCCGCCTCCTCGCGGACCTGGACCCGGCGCACCAGCTCCGCCGCGTCCAGCTCCTCGGCGCCGGTGTCGCCCGCGCCCTCCACGACGACGGTGATCTCCCCGCGTACGCCCTCGGCCGCCCACACCGCCAGCTCACCGAGCGGGCCGCGCTTCACTTCCTCGTACGTCTTCGTCAGCTCGCGGCAGACGGCGGCCCGGCGGTCCGCGCCGAAGACCTCGGCCATCGCGGCGAGGGTGTCGTCCAGGCGGTGCGGGGCCTCGAAGAAGACCATGGTGCGGCGCTCGCCGCCGACCTCGCGGAGGCGGCCGAGGCGCTCGCCCGCCTTGCGGGGCAGGAAGCCCTCGAAGCAGAACCGGTCCACCGGCAGACCGGAGAGCGCCAGCGCGGTGAGGACCGCCGAAGGGCCGGGCACGGCGGTGACCCTGATGTCCTTCTCCACGGCGGCGGCGACCAGGCGGTAGCCGGGGTCGGAGACCGACGGCATTCCCGCGTCGGTCACCAGCAGCACCCGCGCACCGCCGGTCAGCGCCTCGACCAGCTCCGGGGTGCGGGCGGACTCGTTCCCCTCGAAGTACGAGACGACCCGCCCCGTGGTGTGGATGCCGAGCGCCTGGGTGAGGCGCTTCAGCCGGCGGGTGTCCTCGGCCGCTACGACGTCGGCCGTCTCCAGCTCGGCGGCGAGACGCGGCGGGGCGTCCGCCACATCGCCGATGGGGGTCCCCGCGAGAACCAGCGTTCCGGTCGTCGGCTTTCCAGGCGTTCCAGGCGTTTCAGTCACAGGAACCATCCTCCCAGCCCCGGCGGCCCCCTTCGCACAGCTGCTTTCCCTACGATGGCGCGGTGACGAGTACTGCGCCCGACGCCCGGCAGGGCCACGACGCCGGGGACGAACTCCGCGGCGAGCAGCCTTCTCCCTGGGAGCGGCGGCTGCACCGCTTCGGCCACGTGCCCCGGAAGGACATCGGGCTGCGCGAACGCCTCATCCCTCCCTACAACCGGCCGAGCCCCCGCACCTGGGGAGTGCTCGGGGTGCCACCGGTCCTCGCGGACCGGCTGGAACGGTGGGCGGGGTGGGGCGGCCCGCTGCTGGTGACCCTGATCGCCGGGGTGCTGCGCTTCTGGCGGCTGGGGCGGCCCGACGCGGTGATATTCGACGAGACGTACTACGCCAAGGACGCCTGGGCCCTGATCAACCAGGGGTACGAAGGTGCCTGGCCCAAGGACGTCGACAAGCTCATCCTGAGCGACCCGTCCCAGGTGAAGGTCCCCGTCGACCCCGGATACGTGGTGCACCCGCCGGTCGGCAAGTGGGTCATCGGGCTCGGCGAGCAGCTGTTCGGCTTCACGCCGTTCGGCTGGCGGTTCATGGTGGCGCTGCTCGGCACCGTGTCGGTGCTGCTGCTCTGCCGGATCGGGCGGCGGATGTTCCGCTCGACGTTCCTGGGGTGCCTGGCGGGCCTGCTGCTCGCGGTGGACGGGCTGCACTTCGTGATGAGCCGCACCGCCCTGCTCGACCTGGTGCTGATGTTCTTCGTGGTCGCGGCGTTCGGCTGTCTGGTGAACGACCGCGACTGGGCCCGCCGCAGACTCGCCGAGGCCCTCCCGGTGGACGAGGAGGGGGTGCTCCGCCCGGACGCCCACATCGCACAGACCCTGCGCCTCGGGTGGCGGCCCTGGCGCCTCGCGGCCGGGCTGATGCTGGGCCTCGCCTTCGGCACCAAGTGGAACGGCCTCTACATCCTGGCCGCGTTCGCCGTCATGTCCGTCCTCTGGGACGTGGGCGCCCGCCGCACCGCCGGCGCGTTCCACCCGTACGCGGCGGTCCTCCGCCGCGACCTGCTGCCCGCCTTCGTCTCCACGGTCCCGGTCGCCCTGGCCACCTACCTCGTCTCCTGGACGGGCTGGCTGATCACGGACAAGGGGTACGACCGCCACTGGGCGGACACGGCGGAGGGCCGCAGCGGCGGCTGGACCTGGCTCCCCGACTGGCTGCGCAGCCTCTGGCACTACGAGCGCCAGGTCTACGACTTCCACGTGGGCCTGACCTCCGGCCACACGTACCAGTCGAACCCCTGGAGCTGGATCGTCCTCGGCCGCCCCGTCTCGTACTTCTACGAGGAGCCCAGCTGCCCCGAGTCCGCGACCGGCAAGTGCGCCCGGGAGGTCCTGGCGCTCGGCACCCCGCTGCTCTGGTGGGCGGCCTGCTTCGCCCTGGTGTACGTGGTGTGGCGCTGGCTCTTCCGCCGCGACTGGCGGGCGGGCGCCATCGCCTGCGGGGTCGCGGCGGGCTGGGTGCCGTGGTTCTTCTACCAGGAACGCACGATCTTCTTCTTCTACGCGGTCGTCTTCGTGCCGTTCCTCTGTCTCGCCGTGGCGATGATGATCGGCGCGCTGATCGGCCCCGCGGCCGGTACCGGCACCCGCGCGGAGCTGGGCCTGACCACCTCCGACCCCACCGGCGAACGCCGCCGCGCGATCGGCGCGGTGGCGGCGGGGCTGCTGGTGCTGCTGATCGTCTGGAACTTCATCTACTTCTGGCCGCTCTACACGGGGACGCCGATCCCGGAGCCGGACTGGCGGAACCGGATGTGGCTGGACTCGTGGGTGTAGCGGGGGCCACGGCGGGCCCGCCACCAACGGGTGCGGCCAGCCGTGGTCGCTACCGATGGATGTCTGCTGCGCACCTGGTAGAGCTCTCGTTATTCACAGGGCGACAGACCATCTCGGAGTAGCCCGTTCGTCCTGCCAGTCGCGGGTTTTCTCCGGGTCTCGCATCTCCGACCACTCAGAGCGCATCGGCAGCCACCTCCGAGCCACCGCGCCAGTTTGACGTCGACGTCACAGGTCAATCGACTTGCTGCTCTGCGGTTGGTCCCGGAAGAACGCAGGCGGCCGTTCTTCACGCTTCGAGAATTCGAGTGACGAATCGGGCGAAAACGGCCGCTGCTCGTGAGTACCCCGTTGAGCTGTCCGCAAGCGGGGCGCTGGGCAACGCGGGCACGACCACCTGTGCTCAGCCCCGGTCCGGGGCTGGACAGAGCCCGGCACGGTCCGCCGCACGCTGACCTCTGCGCCAGTGCCCCAGCCGCCGAGGGCAAAGCATGCTGGCCGTGGACGTGTCCTACTGGCTGCATCCCGAATCCCCTCTCCCCCAGCGGCGCGAGACTGTATTGCGACGCCCACGGACACGACGGCTCGCGAAGATCTTCTCCAACAGCAGCAGACCGCAATCGATCAGCCACCCATCGCTTTCTCAGCGGCGAAGGTATTCGTCAACGCGACCGCCCGCCAACAATTGAATCAGCCAGATCTTATGACAATTGTCGAGTAAGTCCCTCCGTTCGCCCTTTCATCAGAATGAACGGGGGGAGCAGCGGGTCATTGAATCGGTAGCGGAACCTCCTCAAGACTCCACGCTTTGCAAGAATTCCCCCACGCGCCCCATCGGGAGAAGAGAAATCCTTGAGGTGGGTCGCGAACGCAGGCGTATCGTACGGGCGCTCAGATATTTCGCACAGCTTTTCTCGTACATCAGGCGCACTAAACGTCCCCATCTCATCTTTCTCCGCCATGGCACACGCCAAAAGAACTTGCCGGTGCAACGTTTCCCGATTACTGAACGTTGCGCGATGGTACTTATCTCGGACCGTCTGCGAAACGTTATTTATTGCTTTGGAGATGGCAGGATCAACGTCCAGGGTTCGAACTTTCACACGCCCATTTTCCACCACATACACCCCCGCGTTCTGACAGAGCAAGTGAGTGTAGTGCGGAAGCCCCTGGGAAATCGACACGACCTGCCGGGCGAATCCCGGTTCAAACTCAAGGGTGGCAGAACGCATCCCTTGGGAAACAATCTCCATCAATTCCCGGCCGGCCATTCGCGGCATCTGGACCTGAACAATAGCCCTTTGGATGGAGACGTGTTCCGAAATAAGTTCATCAATGTTATCAGCAACACCTACCAGAACGAGCGTAACCGGCACAGCCTGGTCCGACAGAATTTTAATCGTATCGGCAAACCTGGAGCGCGTCTTCGGATCTTCAGGCCGGTCGAATTCATCAATAAAAATTACTGCATTTCCATCAGCCTCCCCCACGATCTCCAAAACTGCCCGAATCTCGTTTGGCGTGGGCTCTGAAGTCTTCAGCAAATCCGCCAGAGTGCTACTCTCAACCACCTTCTGTATCGAGAAACCTGGCGCGTCACGCTCCTCCGTCATGGGAAAATTCTCTAGGATCCCACGCCAGATAGACCCAAAGGTGTCGCCACTGGAACACGTGTAGTAACTGGTCCACATACTTTCATTAAAAGCTTCCCTCAGCACACGCGCCAAGGACGTTTTACCGACACCTCGCTCTCCATAGATGACGGCATGCTGGCCACTCTGGAAGACAATGGAAATCAACGTGCTCATCTGTTCGGTTCGACCAGCAAAGAGCGTTCTGCTCGCAATAGGCGCCGAAGGGCTGAACGAACGCATAACCAGCTTGCGTCGAGTAATACTCTCATCACCCAAGGATGTCATCCCGGGACCCTCCCACGCTTGACGAACACAACGCAAGCGTCATACAATGCCAGTGTTGTAGTGACTGCCGGGCTGGGGTGCAGGTGAGCTGGAACATCGTCATCGTGGACGAGGTGCGCGACTGGCTGCGCGCCTTGCGAAGGCAAGATCAAGAGACGGTTCGGCTGATCGCTGCCGCGATTGATGTACTGGAGTCACAGGGCCCAACACTCGGGAGGCCACTGGTCGACTCCATCACTGGCTCCTCCCTCAAAAACCTCAAGGAATTGCGCCCCGGCTCAACGGGCGGATCTGAGGTGCGAATTCTGTTCGCATTCGATCCTCGCCGGCAGGCGGTTCTACTGGTCGGTGGAGACAAGTCCAACGATTGGCAAGGCTGGTACGACAAGGCGATTCCAATCGCCGAGCAGCGATTTCGGGATCACTCTAACGAGTTGAGCTGAATGTTTTCGGGTGCGTGGGGGGTTAGGGAGGCGCGATGAGTTCCAATTGGCGGGATCTCAGGAGCGAGCTGATCGATGACGACGAAGAGGACGCCGTCGACACGCATCGTGGACGCATGCTGGCAGAGGTTCGAGCGCATCGTTTGGCAGAGGCCCGTAAGCGCCGCCAGATGACCCAGAAGAACATGGCCAGCACCATGGGGATCACTCAATCACGGGTCAGCGCTATCGAGCGGGGAGAGCTCAGCCGGTCCGAGTTGAGCACGCTTGAGGCTTACGTAGCCGCCCTCGGAGGCAAGCTGGAAATCGTTGCCGATTTCGGTGACGAAAGAATTATCCTCGGGTAGCAAAGCTGCCTGACGGTGCGGGCCGACCGCCTTGGCGGTCGG